>NZ_JAZDXA010000027.1:0-66185 GCF_040170545.1 Sphingobium sp. MK2 | reverse complement strand
ACCCATTTACGCAGCACCGTTTGATGCACATCCAGATCTCTTGAGGCCTGCGCCACGCTAACCCCGCGCTCGCTGACCATCTTCGCCGCTTCGATCTTGAACTCGCGGCTAAACTTTCTTCGCTCCATTCACGTCCTCCAGTCTGATAAACACCTTATCTTGGTGTCCACCAAACCGGCAGCAGGCCAATCCGGTAAAGCTAAGAGACAGGTAAGACGGTTCTCGATCTCTTGAAATAGGGCAGCGCTATCGGGATCAAGCATGGCTCGACCCTCAAGCGATCTGCAGAACCAAAATTCTGCTGCGGGACTAAGGGGCTTTTCAGCCTCCATCTCCCGAGCAAGCGCAATTACTGCATCGAAACTGGTTCGCGCTGCTCCTTCGTCCTCGACCATAAGCAATTCGAATGAGCGCGCACCACCATATTGCAGCTTATCGGATCGCGATTTTGAGAGTGTGCAAATCCGGTCAAAGAAGGCCGTTCGTTCGCTCATGCCCATGCTGGCACCGTTGAGATCCAGTTGGATTTGCAGCAGGTCAACGTCGTCGCATATAGGAGTGATTGGCTGGAGTGGTTCTAGTTCGCGCGAGGCTGTTTCGCGATCATCGCGCCACAAAGCGCAAATTCCGCGATGATAAGCGATCTTTGCTAACCAGCGCGGGTCGTCGATGTTCGTCTTTAGCCGGTTTAAGACATCGGGCAGACGCTTGAGCCAGCCTTTGCGCAAGTACCCCCACATCAGATTTTCCACAAAATCCGATAGTGCTTCGATATCAATGTTCATCAAATAACCGGTGCGAAGCTCAGGCTGACGAGCGACTGCAGGGGCAGTATTGGTCAAGTGCCAGATCGTGTATTGAGTGACGTCAGCTCGAAGGTGACGCACGGCTTCGGTCCAAAGCTGGGCCTCAGCCGATTTTCGCCAGCGCTTACCATTCTCAAAGCCGGGCAGGCGACGCCTACAACAATCGCGAAATCGCAGGCCTGATCCGCAAAGGCATTCGCTTTTGGGGTCAGGGGTGAAAGTGGTTCGGGCCGGACGAGAGTTAGGTTGCACACACTCACGGTACATACCGATGGCTCCGCATTCAAATGTTCCTTACTAGACCGTAGCGCAACGTTTGATTGTCCGCTTCTCTGGGCATTTTCAACTTCACTAAACCGGTCGCAATCGGCCAACACCCCTCTGTCCTACATCCCCCAATCCATGCCACACTCGCCCCGCTCTTTCTCGCCGTCCGTCCCCCTCGTCTCCGCACGCCTCCCCGCGCACCCCCACACTTCGCAAAAATTCTCCTATTGCGAAATCGACGTCACCCGTCCGTTCGCCCGCAATTGCGTGGCCTGCGACGGTGTGAACTTCACAGATTTGGCAAGCGCGCGTCGGCCGCTTGGCCGGGCTGCGCTTAGCCCTGGTCCTGATAGGCCATTTGCAAAATGCCCCAGTGCCGCCCCTGCACATGGATCGACGCGATCACCTGTTTGAGCAGCAGCACGTCGCCGCTGGCGGTCAGGCGGCGATAGGCTTTGATGCAGAAGGGCTGGGTGGTCCGCGCCTGTTCGCGCGTGTCGGGAAAGTCGAAGATCAGCCCCTGCCGCGCATGTTCCGCGTTCCAGACGTCGTCGCCGGGCCGCTGCGGCTGCGCCCGTTCGGGCATGGCGACCGCGCCATAGGCGTTGCGGTCGGTGAAGGTCATGCCGAACAGCCCGGTAAAGCCGCGCGCCCGTTCCTGCTGCGCGCGGGCGACGGGCAGGATCACCGCCTGCACGGGATGCGTATATTGCGTCGGGTGGGTGCCGGGGATCGGCGCATAATCGTCGCTGAAGATCGCCGCTTCGCTTGCCTCACCGCGCTCGATCGCCCGCTCGATGGCATCCGCGACCTTTTGCGCCGACTCCAGGCTGAAGCGGATATAGGGCGAGTCGGGAATATCGACCCCGCTTTCGGCCAAATATTGCAACAGCATATTGGTGTCGCTGCTGGCGGTCGACACGCGGCCCGACAGCCGTTGCAGCCCGTCGGCATTGGCGCTCGACGTGCTGGCTAGTGTCGCGATGCCGGTGCGGATTTCGCCCGCGGACCCGACCATCGACGCGATCCGCCGCGCCACCGTCTCGCTGTTGCTCGACAGGTCGAGCATCAGCGCGGCCAGCCGTTCGACCAGCGTTTCGATGTTGCGCGTGTCCGACTGGGCGGTGCGCGCGGTCTGCGCGCCCTGGGTGATGCTGGCGAGCATGCCGCCCGCCTCGCCGGTCAGCGCGGCGATCGACTGTTCGATGGTCTGGGTGGCGGCGGCGGTTTCCTGCGCCAGTTTCTTCACCTCAGCCGCGACCACGGCAAAGCCGCGCCCCGCATCGCCCGCCCGCGCCGCCTCGATCGTGGCGTTGAGCGCCAGCAGGTTGGTCTGGCTGGCAATCCCACTGATCATGCTGGTGACATGGGCGACGGTGCGCAGCGCCTCGCCAAAGCCGTCGAGCCGCGCATGAATATGGCTGACCTGGTCGATCAGGTCGACGAAATTGCTGTTGGCGGCGGAGAGCTGGCGGCCCGAATCGTCGATGATCGCGCGCGCCGCGATCGCCTGTTCCCGCGCATCCTGCCCGGCCAGCGCCACGCTGTCGCCGTCCCGCGACAATTGCCCCGCTGCGCCGCTGATCGCCTCGATCATCTGCGCCTGCTGTGTCACCCGGTCGGCCAGTTCGCTGATGTCGGCCTGCAGGTCGAGCGTGCGGATGCCCAGGTCGCCCGACAATTTGGCGACCTTCATGACCGCTCTGGCGACGGCTCCGATTTCAGCTATGTTTCCCACGGCACGACGCTATCGCGCTATGGTAAAGGAAGCGTTAGCGACCCGCTAAAACGCGCCCGTCAGCGCCAAAACGACGCCGCCGACCACCAGCAACAGACCGATCAGTTCGCTTCGCTGCATCGTTTCCTTGAGGTAGAAATGGCCGAACGCCATGGTGAAGGCCACCTCGATCTGCCCCACGATCCGCACCAGCGCGACCGGCGCGGTGGCAAAGCCGGTGAACCAGCAGGCCGAGCCCAGCGCGGAGAGCAGGCCGACCTGACCCGACACCCGCCAACTGGCAAACACCCGCCGCATCTCGCCCGGTTCGCGCAGCAACAGATAGGCACCCTGCATCATCGTCTGGAGCAGGACCGTCACTGCCAATACCATCAGCGCGGCAAGGATGGCGTCGCTGGTCTCCACCGACTGCGTGGCACGGCGGATGCCGATCGCGGTCAGCGCAAAGAAAAAGCCCGATGCAATGCCGCACAGCGCAGCGGGTTGGCCCAGCGCGCGGAGAAAATCGCCCGGCCCCATCCGCTTGCCTCCGGTTGACAAGAGCATCACACCGGCAACGCCGCAGCCGATCCCGGCCCATGCCAGCGCAGACAGTCGCTCGCCCAGCAACAGGAAGGAAAGGACCGCGCCCTGTACCGCCTCGGTCTTGGAATAGGCCGTGCCAACGACGAAATTGCGATGGGCAAAGGCCAGGATCAGCAAATTGGTCGCGATGATCTGCGCCAACCCGCCCGCCGCGCAAAAGAGCAGGAATAATGGTCCGACCGAGGGGAGCGGAGCCGGGAATAATAACCGATAGCCACCAAGCAACATCAAGGTGAAGGGAATGCCATATAGATAGCGCACCAGTCCTGCCGCATTGAGCGACAGCGACTGGCTTACCCGCCGCTGTACGGCGGTGCGCCATGCCTGCACTGCACCCGCCAGCAGCGTGGCGGGCAACCAGATCGGGGACGTAATCATTGCGCCGCTATAGCCTTCAGCGCGTCGACGTCACCCCATCATCACCAGCAGGGTGACGATGAAGGTTACGAAAGACATGCTGTGCGAGGTCGAGCCGATATATGGCGCTTACACGCCTTCCAGCAGCTTTTCGCGCTTGATCTTTTCCTGCCAGACCAGCGGGGCGAGGTGGTGGACATTCTGGCCTTCGCTGTCGACCGCGACGGTCACGGGCATGTCCGCGACGTCGAATTCGTAGATCGCCTCCATGCCGAGATCCTCGAAGCCAACGACCTTGGCCCCCTTGATGGCGCGCGCGACCAGATAGGCCGCGCCGCCGACCGCCATCAGATAGGCGCTCTTATGCTTGGCGATGGCGGCGGTGGCCGCGACGCCGCGCTCCGCCTTGCCGACGCAGCCGAGCAGGCCTTGCTCCAGCATCATGTCCATGAAGCTGTCCATGCGGGTGGCGGTGGTGGGACCGGCCGGGCCGACCACTTCGTCGCCAACCGGATCGACCGGACCAACATAATAGATGACGCGGCCCTTGAAATCGACGGGCAACTGTTCGCCCCGGCTCAGCATATCCTTGATCCGCTTGTGCGCGGCATCACGCCCGGTCAGCATCTTGCCGTTCAGGAGCAGCCGGTCGCCATGCTTCCAGCTCTGGACGATTTCGGGCGTCAGCGCATTGAGATCGACGCGGATTGCTTCCTTGCTGGGTGTCCAGTTGACGTCAGGCCATTCCGACAGCTTGGGCGCTTCCAGATAGGCGGGGCCGGAGCCATCGAGCGTGAAATGCGCGTGGCGCGTCGCGGCGCAATTGGGGATCATCGCTACGGGCTTGCCCGCCGCATGGCAGGGATAGTCGTAAATCTTGACGTCGAGAATGGTGGACAGGCCACCCAGACCCTGCGCGCCGATACCCAGCGCGTTGACCTTGTCGAAAATCTCGACCCGCATCCTCTCGATATCAGTCTGCGGCCCGCGCGCCTTGAGTTCGCCCATGTCGATGGGCTCCATCAGGCTTTCCTTGGCCAGCGCCACCGCCTTTTCCGCCGTGCCGCCAATGCCGATGCCCAGCATGCCGGGCGGGCACCAGCCGGCACCCATTTGCGGGATCATGTCCAGCACCCAGTCGACGATCGAATCGCTGGGGTTCATCATCTTGAACTTGGTCTTGTTTTCCGACCCGCCACCCTTGGCCGCGACGTCGATGACCACCTTGTTGCCCGGCACCATCTCCACCGACAGGACGCAGGGCGTGTTGTCCTTGGTATTCTGGCGGCTGAACGCCGGATCGCGCAGGATCGAGGCGCGCAGGCGGTTTTCGGGGTTGAGGTAAGCGCGGCGCACGCCCTCATCGATCACATCCTGCATGGACCGGCTATTATCGTCCAGCCGGCATTCCATGCCCCATTTGACGAAGACGTTGACGATGCCGGTGTCCTGGCAGATCGGGCGATGCCCCTCCGCGCACATGCGGCTGTTGGTCAGGATCTGGGCGATGGCGTCCTTGGCCGCCGGGCTTTGCTCCGCCGCATAGGCTTTGCCGAGTGCGCGGATATAATCCATCGGATGATAATAGCTGATGAACTGAAGCGCGTCGGCCACGCTGTCGATCAGATCGGCGGTTTTGATGAGCGTCATCTACCCTAGTCCCCATTTCTGCGGCCCGGCCCTGCACGGCGGGTTCCTGCTTGGGCTGGGGCTATACGCATCCGCGCCCTCAAGTCCAGTATGGGTAAGGCGAGGGGTAGGGGGAGGGGCGACTCCGGCCGCGCACGCATTTGCGTGGCAAGCCCCAATATATTTTTTTGACGTCATGCTCCCCCTTGCCTTTTACGGGGGGCAGGGATGTCCGCGCGTCGCTGCGTTGCGGTATCCAAAAGTGACGATGAAATGAATCGGGCGAGCGACGAACCGAGTCTCCAAACGGTCATTTACCCTCTTGCGCGAAAAAGGGGCTATGGCACTATCCCTTGTATCGGGTTAACGGGGGTCACCCAACAGATTGTGATTGCGTCGCGGAACATGGTTTCGCTTGAAGGGCATTTTGTCCGTGCGATCGCGGTCTTGCGGGCCTCGTTCCGGTCCCGGCACGAAACGGTTTGCGGCTGATGCGCGACTGGACGGCGCGGGGCTTGACCGAATCGAACGGAACAGGAACATTCGGGGGCTGAAATGGATTTTCGAGATAGCGGACAAGGTGGTACTGGCGACGTGGCGACTGTGATGGATGAAGTGTTGGACGCGGTAGCGGCAACGAACAAAGCGGCTCCGGCCAAGGCGCAGCCCAAGGAGGCGGCACCCCTGACCTCCTCGACCGTGGTGGAGCGTCGCTTCAACATCGTGACTGATGCGTCGCGCGATGCGTTGCTAACCGAATTTGGCAAGGACACGCTGAACGACCGCTATCTGCTGCCCGGCGAATCCTATCAGGATCTGTTCGCCCGCGTAGCGTCGGCCTATTCGGACAATCAGGACCATGCGCAGCGGGTCTATGACTATATCTCGAAACTCTGGTTCATGCCGGCCACCCCGGTCCTGTCCAATGGCGGTACCGGGCGCGGCCTGCCGATCAGCTGTTATCTGAACTCGGTGGACGACAGCCTGGAAGGCATCGTCAATACCTGGAACGAGAATGTCTGGCTTGCCTCGCGCGGTGGCGGCATCGGCACCTATTGGGGCAGCGTGCGCGGCATCGGCGAGCCGGTCGGTCTCAACGGCAAGACATCGGGCATCATCCCCTTCGTCCGCGTGATGGACAGCCTGACGTTGGCGATCAGCCAGGGCAGCCTGCGTCGCGGTTCGGCCGCCTGCTATCTCGACGTGTCGCACCCGGAAATCGAGGAGTTCCTCGAAATTCGGAAGCCGAGCGGCGACTTCAACCGCAAGGCGCTCAACCTGCATCATGGCGTCCTTTTGACCGACGAGTTCATGGAAGCGGTGCGCGATGGCCGTGAATTCCATCTGCGCAGCCCCAAGGACCAGTCGATCCGTGGCACGGTGGATGCGCGCGCGCTGTTCCAGAAGCTGGTCGAGACTCGTCTCGCGACCGGCGAACCCTATATCGTGTTCAACGACACGGTGAACCGCATGATGCCCAAACATCATCGCGACCTGGGGCTGAAAGTCTCGACGTCCAACCTCTGTTCGGAAATCACCCTGCCGACCGGGCGCGACCATCTGGGCAATGACCGCACGGCGGTCTGCTGCCTGTCGTCCATGAATCTGGAAACCTGGGACGAGTGGAAGGACGAAAAGCTCTTCGCTGAAGACATCATGCGCTTCCTCGACAATGTGCTGCAGGATTATATCGACCGCGCTCCGCCCGAAATGGCACGCGCCAAATATAGCGCCAGCCGCGAACGATCGGTTGGGCTCGGCGTCATGGGCTTCCACAGCTTTCTCCAGGCGCGCGGCATCCCGTTCGAGGGCGCGATGGCGAAGTCGTGGAACCTGCGTATGTTCAAGCATATCAAGGGTCAGGTCGACGAAGCCTCGATGCAGCTCGCCATCGAGCGCGGCCCTTGCCCGGACGCCGCCGACCAGGGCGTGATGGAGCGTTTCAGTTGCAAGATGGCGATCGCGCCGACCGCGTCGATCAGCATCATCTGCGGCGGCACCAGCGCGTGCATCGAACCGATCCCGGCCAATATCTACACGCATAAGACGTTGTCGGGCAGCTTCTCGATCAAGAATCCTTATCTCGAAAAGCTGCTGATCGAGAAGGCGAAGGACAGCAATAATGTCTGGAACTCGATCCTCGAACATGGCGGCAGCGTCCAGCATCTCGACTTCCTGAGCCAGGAAGAAAAGGATACGTTCAAGACCAGCTTCGAGATCGACCAGCGTTGGCTGCTCGAACTCGCGGCCGACCGCACACCCTATATCGACCAGGCGCAGTCGCTAAACCTGTTCATCCCGGCCGATGTGGAAAAATGGGATCTGCTCATGCTCCACTTCCGCGCCTGGGAACTGGGCATCAAGTCGCTTTATTATCTGCGCTCCAAATCGGTCCAGCGCGCGGGCTTCGCCGGTGGCGTGGAAGCCGACAATACGATCGACGCGCCCAAGTTCGAGATCGAAAGCACGGACTATGACGAGTGTCTGGCCTGTCAGTGATTTTGTGAGCCTCTCTCCCAAAGAGGAGAGAAAGGCCAATATAGATTTCCCGGAGTTACCCCATGTCTCTTCTTCAAGCCTCCAAGCAATATAAGCCGTTCGAATATCCCTGGGCCTACGACTTCTGGAAGCGCCAGCAGCAGTTGCACTGGCTGCCGGAGGAAGTGCCCTTGGGCGAGGATTGCCGCGACTGGGCGCAGAAACTGTCCGACCATGAGCGCAACCTGCTGACGCAGATTTTCCGCTTCTTCACCCAGGCCGACGTGGAAGTGCAGGATTGCTACCACGAAAAATATGGCCGCGTGTTCAAGCCGACGGAAGTCAAGATGATGCTGACCGCGTTCAGCAACATGGAAACCGTGCATATCGCGGCTTACTCGCATCTGCTCGATACGATCGGCATGCCCGAAAGCGAATATAGCGCCTTCCTCCAATATAAGGAGATGAAGGACAAGCATGACTATCTGCAGCAGTTCGGCGTCGATACCGACGAGGATATTGCTCGTACCCTGGCGATGTTCGGCGGCTTTACCGAAGGCCTGCAGCTGTTCGCGTCCTTCGCGATGCTGATGAACTTCCCGCGCTTCAACAAGATGAAGGGCATGGGCCAGATCGTCACCTGGTCGATCCGTGACGAGACGCTGCATTGCGAGGGCATCATCAAGCTGTTCCACGCCTTCTGCGCCGAACGCGGCTGCCTGACCCCTGCGGTCCGGGAAGATATCATGGACATGTGTCAGAAGACGGTGCGGATCGAGGATGCGTTCATCGATCTGGTCTTCGAAATGGGGCCGGTCCCCGGCATGACGGCGAAGGACATCAAGAAATATGTCCGCTACATCGCCGACTGGCGACTGGGCCAGCTTGGCTTCAAGCCCATCTACATGATCGAAGAGCATCCGCTCCCCTGGCTCAGCCCGCTGCTCAACGGCGTGGAACATGCCAATTTCTTCGAAACCCGCGCGACGGAATATTCAAAGGGCGCGACACGCGGCCAGTGGAACGACGTATGGGACGCCTTCGACCGCCGCAAGACCCGCACCGTGCCCGCCAATGCAGACGAAGTGGACCCGGATATGTTCAAGGCTGCGGGGATCGCGGCGGAGTAAAGTCCGTTTTGGAGAAACTTTACTCCGGGATGGTTGCAGGTCAGGCGTGAACATAATAAGAACAATCCTGCTTTTTGCAGCGGTTGAGGGATGGCATGGACTCCATTGAATTTTGCGCCGGTGCAGGTGGGCAGGCGTTGGGGCTGGAGCAGGCCGGTTTTCGGCATAGTGCTCTTGTCGAGATCGAGCAGGACTTTGCCCGTTCACTTACCCTCAATCGCCCGCAATGGGATGTCCATGCCCAGGATATGACCTTGTTCGATGGCCGCCCTTATCGGGGCGTCGATCTTTTCGCAGCAGGCCTGCCATGCCCGCCATTTTCGATGGCGGGTAAGCAGTTGGGGGAAAAGGACGAACGCAATCTGTTCCCGGCTGCTTTGCGGCTGATCGACGAGATTCAGCCGCGCGCGGTGATGATCGAAAACGTCCGTGGCTTCCTGTCGGCCGTGTTTGAGGATTATCGGCTCGCGTTGAAGGAGCAGCTACGCAAGCTGGGTTATGTCGTGGAGTGGCGGCTCCTCAATGCATCCCATTTCGGTGTCCCTCAGTTGCGCCCTCGCGTTGTAATCGTGGCGGTGCGTGCGGAGTATAGCGACCGGTTCGATTGGCCCGTACCTTTGCTATCCAAGCCGCCGACGGTCGGTGCGACCCTGCATGATCTGATGGAGGCCAATGGTTGGTTAGGCGCGGATCGATGGGCCAAGAACGCCAATGACATCGCACCGACCATCGTTGGCGGTTCCAAGAAACATGGTGGTCCTGATCTTGGCCCCACGCGCGCGCGCGCCGCTTGGGCCAGTCTGGGCGTCAATGGCAAAAGCCTGGCCGAGGTGGCACCAGAACGAGACTTTGTCGGCATGCCTCGGCTGACCATTCCAATGGTTGCCCGGATACAAGGTTTCCCAGATGATTGGCATTTTCATGGCCGCAAGACCACGGCCTATCGTCAGGTCGGCAACGCCTTTCCGCCCCCGGTTGCCAAGGCGGTCGCAACACAATTGCACGCTGCGCTATCATCGCGACGACTGACCTCTGTGCGGGCGGCGTGATGCTTGTTGCCGGGCCGGGGCGAGTGCCATTACCCGCAACGCACCCGGATCATGATCAACTTGCTGCACTGGAAGCGGATTTTTTGACGGCCGTGGGTGGTGAACAGCTTTTCCAAGAAAAGTTGCGAGGGTTTTTCCGGTCGGCAATCGACGAAGTGATCGATACGGCCCGCAGCGGCCGGTTCTTTTTCAAGGATCTTGAAAAGACCGAGAAAACCTATCTCGGAACCAAATTTGAAATTCTTCTACGCGATTGGTTGCAGGTGCCGCGGGGCATGATATTGGACTTGTTGATTGGCGGGCGCGAGGTTGACGTTAAATCGACGACCGTCAAGTCCGGGTGGATGATACCGCCTGAAGCCGAAAATCAGTTTTGTATCCTGTTGCGCGTCAATGAACTTGACGCGCAATGCGCGGTCGGTTTGTTTCGGGCACGTTCCGCTTATTTGACCGCTGGGGTTAACAGAGACGCCAAAAGGTCGGTCGCGGCAGCAGGGCGCAGCAACATCTGGTGGATGGCATCTGACTTTCCCTACACGCCGAATTTCTGGACATTCGTGTCGGAAGTGGATCGCGCCGCTTTGATGAAGGCGGGTGGCGGGACGAAGCGTGTCGCCATGCTTTTTGAACGCTACCAGCAAGTTGCGGTGTCGCGCGTGCAGATCATTGCTTTAGCCGCGCAGGATGACCCCATGCGCCGCGTGCGCCGGGGCGGAGGCGCACGCGATGTTTTGGCACCGAAGGGAATTGCGATCCTCTACTCCGAAAATGATCGAGACATCATGCGAGCCTTAGGCCTGAAATTCGGATATCGCGAATTCATGTCCTATCGTCCAAAAAACGACGATGAGGCAGCATTGTTACGCCAGGCGAACCATATTGACTGAGGTGGAACGTCCGAATGTCGTTTTCCAATTCACGCTGTTTTAGACGTGTTCCACCGTCGGTTCATCCCTCACGATACGCTGGAAATGGGAAAAGTTGATTGTCTGTTTCTCCACTATGCCCCTTACCCACCAACCAAACCCACGATGAACGGCGTGTTTTGTTCCGTTCATGCAACATCCTGTACGCCCTGGGGTTCTGACAGCAGAGACACGACCCCAGGGAAGGACCCCGCCCATGACATTCACCTTCAAACAGGCCATTGCCGCCTTGTCGTTCGGCGCGATGACGCTGACCGGCCTGGCCGCGACGCCCGCCTTTGCGCAGCCGGGCCGCGACAATCGCGAACGGCGTGAAGATCGCCGCGATGACCGGCAGGAGCGTCGCGCCGATCGCAAGGATGACCGTCGCGACAACCGCCAGGATCGTCGTGCCGACCGGCGCGATAATCGCCAGGACCGCCGCGTCGATCGTCGGGATGATCGCCGTGACTGGCGTCAGGATCGGCGTAACGACCAGCGCGTGACCTATCGTCGCCCCGGTCGTCCGGTCTACAGCTATGACTGGAACCGGCCTGACCCGCGCTATGGTCGCAGCTATCGGCCCGATCGCTATTATCGCGGCGGCTACCAGCCGATTCGCGTCGATCGCCGCACCCGCATCTATCGCGGCTATGACGATCGCTATTATTGCCGCCGTTCGGACGGCACCACCGGCCTGATCGTCGGCGCGGCGCTGGGCGGGTTGCTCGGCGGCCAGATCGACCGTGGCCAGTCGAACATCGCGGGTATCCTGATCGGCGGCGGCGCAGGCGCGCTGCTGGGCCGCGAAATCGATCGGGGCGGCGTGAACTGCCGCTAACAGGAGAATAGGGGCGCTGCGTTCAACACCAGGGACGGCGCGCCCCGTCCCATTCCCGCGCCAGCCCTTCGGCCACCAGCATCCCGCCGATCGAGTTGCCGCCGCGCGTCACGACCCGCAACGATCGGCCATAGCGATCCACATCGCGATCCACGCTTTCTAGCGTGAAGGGACCGGCATTGAGCAAGACTTGCAGCCGCTGCGTGGCCTGCGCGCCCAATGCGCCCTCGGCGGCGCAGCGCGGCCCATGGGTTTCGGGCGTGTCGATGTCGGCGATCCGATATTTTGCGCCCTTGAACCAAAATGTGTCGCCATCAACGACGCAATCGACCCCGCCGCCGCCATGACAAAAGCCGAACTGCGCCGAAAGCGTGTCGGGGGTCTGGCTTTGCCCGGCTACCGGGGTGGTCGGTAACGCTGTCCGGTCGATCCACTGCGGTCCGTACCAACCCAGCAGCAGCCCCAAGCATATGATATAGATGAAAGATGGCCCGCTGATGGCGCTGCTGCGCCGTTTGCTGCGTCCATATGCTTGTCTTGCCATCGGGCGAGCGTAGGTGGCCAACAGCAAATGACAGGTTAAAGCGCGACCATCTTCGCGCCGATCTGGCGCGATTTGACCGGGATCAAGGACAGGGCGCGCGCCAACGTCATGCTGGAAGGGTTATCCGAAATGGAGCCATTTCCCATGAACGCCGCTGCGCCGCCCAGTCCCTATGCCCGTATCGGCGGCGAACCGGCAGTTCGCGCCATCGTCACGCACTTCTACGACCTGTTGGAACAGGAGCCGCGTTATGCGGACCTGCGCACCGTTCACGCGGCGGACCTCGGTCCGGTGCGGCACGGCCTGACCCGCTTCCTGACTGGCTGGCTCGGTGGCCCGCGCGACTGGTTCGAGCGCGGGCCGTGCATCATGTCGTTGCATCGCGCCTTTCCGATCACGCCCACGCTGGCCGATCAATGGGCGATGGCGATGACCTGCGCCATCGCAGCGCAGGAGGATATAGATCCCGCCATTGCCGATTCGATGAGCCAAGCGCTGGGCCACATGGCGCGGGGCATGATCAATTTCGGGCTGGACGACAGCGCCGCCGCCTGACGACTTACTCGTCGTCTTCGGTCACCCCGAACGCATCATCCTCATCATCCATTTGCGGCTCCCCAGCAAAGGCATCCATGTCGATCCGGCCCGACCGGTTCATCTCGTTCATTCGCTCCACCAAGTCGGGCACATCGTCAGGGATGATCTGCGCCGGATTGGCGTGGCCGCCCCGCTCGCTATCCTCCGACGGCTCGGTCGCGCGCGCTTGCGCATCGGCGGCAACATCCTGCGCCTGCGTACCCGCATCGGCCTGTTCGCTATTATCTTCCGTGTCGGGGGTAGGGCGGTCCATGGCCGGTCTCCTTATAGGGATTGATCGCTCCTCAACGGTCGGCATCGCGGCGCGTTCCCCGGAAAGCACTGGACAGCGCCGGACCAAAAGGCCAAAGGCCCAAGCGATCCTTTTCGCACTGCAACAGGAATCCTCATGCCTCGCCAGCTCATTTCATCCGGCTCGCCCTTCGAGGCGCAGGTCGGCTATTCGCGTGCCGTTGTCCAGGGCGACTGGTGTTTCGTGGCCGGAACCACCGGCACGGACCCCGAAACCAAGAGGATGCCCGACAGCGTGGTCGATCAGGCCGCCAATGCGCTCAAGGTCATTGGCAAGGCGCTGGACGACGCGGGCTTTTCGTTCGCTGACGTCGTGCGCGTCACTTATTATATCACCGACCCGGCTTATTGGGACGATCTGGGCCAGGCAACCGCGCCGGTCTTCGGCACCATCCGTCCCGCCGCCAGTTGCATAGTCACCGGCCTCATAAAGCCGGAGATGAAGATCGAAATCGAAGTCACCGCCTTCAAAGGATAAGTCGCCATGATCACCATGTACGGCATCAAAAATTGCGACACCATTAAGAAGGCCCGTAACTGGCTGGACAATGAGCGCGTCCCCTACAGCTTCCACGACTATAAGGTTTCGGGCGTGGATAAGGCCAAACTGGAGGAATGGGTCATGGAACATGGCTGGGAAACCGTCTTCAACCGTTCCGGCACCAGCTTCCGCGCGCTCGATGCAGGCGACAAGGCGCATATCGATGCGGACAAGGCGATCCTATTGATGATCACCAACCCCTCGCTGATCAAGCGGCCGATCCTCGACACCGGCAAGGGCACGATCATCGGCTTCAAGGCCACGACATACGAAAACGCGCTGCAAGGCGTTTCGGCTTGAGGGGCGGGGATGTGGTGCGGATCGGCTTGTTGCTGCTGATGAGCCTCATCCCCCTTTCCGCAGCGCGGGCCGATCCGCTGATCATCGCCCATCGCGGTGCCAGCGGGGAACGCCCCGAACATACGCTCGCCAGCTATGAGCGGGCGATCGACCAGGGCGCGGATTATATCGAGCCGGACCTGGTGCTGACCAAGGACGGCGTTCTGGTCGCCCGGCACGAAAATGAGATTGGCGGCACCACCGATGTCGCCGACCATCCCGAATTTGCCGATCGCAAGACCAGCAAGACGATCGACGGCATCGAAATGTCGGGCTGGTTCACCGAGGATTTCACCCTCGCCGAACTGCGCACGTTGCGCGCCCGCGAGCGGTTGCCGGACCTGCGCACTGCCAACAAGCGATTCGACGGCCTTTATCCGGTCCCGACCTTCGAAGAGATAGTGCAACTGGTGCGCGCCAAGGAGGCCGAGAGCAGCCGCCGTATCGGCCTGTATCCCGAAACCAAGCATCCGAGTTACTTCGCCGGGCTGGGCCTGCCGCACCAGGCGCCGTTGCTCGATCTGCTGAGCCGCTATGGCTATCAGACCGAGGCCGATCCCGTCTTCATCCAGTCGTTCGAGGTCGGTAATCTCAAAGCGATCCGCGCCACCTCGCGCCTGCGCCTCATCCAGTTGGTCGATGCGGAGGGCGGCCCTGCCGACCTGCTCGGCACCAGCTATGCCGATATGCTCACCGTTCAGGGGCTGACCGATATTGCGGCCTACGCCGATGGGATCGGGCCGTCCGCGGCGCTCGTCATCGCGCCCGAAGGGGCGACGGCGCTGGTCGGCCGCGCGCACGATGCGGGCTTGCAGGTCCATGTCTGGACGATGCGGATGGAAAACAGCTTTCTGCCGCCGCAATATCAGCGGCTCGACGATCCGCAGGGGCTGGGCGATTTCGCCGGCTATGTTCGCGCCATCGCCGCTACCGGGGTAGACGGCCTGTTCAGCGACTTTCCGGGTCAGGCGCGGGCAGCACTGACGCCCGCGCGTTGAGCGGGTTGTAAAATCGGTCGAGGGGGCGAATAACGACACTATGTTGTCCCAGAAGACCCGTTACGCCATCCGCGCGCTGCAACATCTTGCCGATCGCTACCGCCAAGGCCCGGTGCCGCTTAGCGAGATTTCGACGCGCCAGAATATTCCGGCAAAATTCCTGACCGTCATCCTCTCCGAATTGTCGCGCGAGGGGCTGGTCGCGACCCAGCGCGGGCGCGACGGGGGCTATTGGCTGGCGCTGGCACCTGTCGACATCAGCTATGGTGACATCGTACGGATAACGCGCGGATCGTTGGCGCTCACCCCCTGCGCCAGCCGATTTGCACATGAAAGCTGCACCAACTGCCTGCCCGAATCGGAATGCCGCCTGCACCGTGTCATGCTGCGCGTTCGCGATGAAACCGCCAAGGTGCTCGACAGCATCAGCCTGGCCGAGCCATTCGCAGCGCTGGACGAGGCGGTCTAGCCTTGCGCCCGCCGCGTCGCTTCGCCACATCGGGGGCATGACGACACCTCCGCTCAAAGCCATGCTGATCCCGGTCACCCCGCTTCAGCAAAATTGTACCCTCTTCTGGTGTACCCAGACCATGCGGGGGGCCTTCGTCGATCCGGGCGGCGACCTGCCGGTGCTGAAACGGGCGGCGGCGGAGCAGGGGGTCGCGATCGAAAAACTGCTCGTCACCCATGGTCATATCGACCATTGCGGGCAGGCGGGGGTTTTGGCCCGCGACCTTGGCGTGCCGATCGAAGGGCCGCATGAGGAGGACCGCTTCTGGATCGAGCGCTTGGCCGAAGACGGCAAACGCTGGGGCGTACCGGGCGAGAGCTTCGAGCCTGATCGCTGGCTGCAGGATGAGGACCAGGTGACCGTCGGCAACCTGACCTTCGACGTCATCCATTGCCCCGGTCATACACCGGGCCATGTCGTGTTCCATCATGCGCCGAGCAAACTCGCCATCGTCGGTGACGTGCTGTTCCAGGGATCGATCGGCCGCACCGACTTCCCCCGTGGCAATCATCAGGATCTGATCGATGCGATCACTGGCAAGCTCTGGCCACTGGGTGGCGACACGGCCTTCGTCCCCGGCCACGGCGCGATGAGCAATTTCGCCCATGAGCGCCGCACCAACCCCTTTGTCGCCGATTCGGTACTGGCGGGCTAGCGTCTACACCTGTGCCGCCAGTGCGGGCGGCACAGGCAGTTCGCGCGTGGCGGTGTAGGCGATCGTCAACGCCGTGATCGCGAGGCTCACCATCACCAGCCAAGTGATCAGAGCGCCGGCGGCCCGCCAGATGGTTGGCTTGTCCGCATCCATGCCAAAGCCATGCGACACGCGAGCCAGTACATAAACCAGCGCCGCGATGGATAGCCACAAGGAGCCACCCACGGCCAACTCTACGAGCGCGAACAGGATCAGCACGATCGGCGTATATTCGATGAAATTGGCCTGCGCCCGCATCCGCCGCGCCAGCAGCCCGCTGCCGCCATCGCCATGCAGCACCTTGTCCTTGGCGCGCAGCCGGACGCAGCGAATCGCCAGCCACAGGTTGAGCAGCGCGCAGGCCGCGGCAAAGGTCAGCGTGATCGGCAAAGCCATGAAAATTCCCCCGTTGCGGTAGGGCTTCAGTCTAAGGCGCGGGGCGCGATCGGCAAGGAAGGACTTGCACCCCGAACAAAAACCGCTATAGGCGCAGGGCTTCGCGATCACCCGGGCCGCATGGGTCTGCGGCGCCTTGTGGCGTCCGCGTCTCCATCGGAAACCGGCCAGTCGCACAACCAGATAATTTACGGAACAAGGTGCCGACATGGCTGTCCCCAAAAGGAAAACGTCCCCCTCCAAGCGCGGTATGCGCCGTAGCCACGATTCGCTGCGCGTCGAAGCATTTCAGGAATGCTCCAACTGTGGCGAACTCAAGCGCCCGCACAATCTGTGCGGTGCCTGTGGCCACTATAACGGTCGCGAAATCGTCGCCGTCGGGGCGTAAGCCAGTCTCGATCTCCGCAAAGGGGTGATCAGCGTGTCCAGGCAACCGCGAATCGCAATTGACGCGATGGGCGGGGATGAGGGCGTGTCTGTGATGATGGCGGGCGTTGCGCTTGCCCGTCACCGGCACGACGGACTCCTTTTCACCCTGTTCGGTGACGAAGCGCGGATCAAATCCGCGCTCGACAAGCACCCCAATTTGCGGGCTGCGTCGGATGTCGTCCACGCTCCTTCGGTGGTCGATGGGGCAGACAAGCCCGGCGTTGCCATCCGCAAGAAGGACAGCTCGATGAGCATGGCCATTGCGGCCGTGAAATCGGGTCAGGCCGGTGCTGCGGTATCGGCGGGCAATACCGGCGCGCTGATGGCGATGGCGAAAGTGGCGCTGCGGACCATGCCCGGCGTCGATCGCCCTGCGCTGGCCGCGATGCTGCCGACGCTGGGCGACAATGACGTCATCATGCTCGACTTGGGCGCCAACACCGAATGCGACGCCCGCAATCTCGTCCAGTTCGCCGTGATGGGCGCGGCCTATTCGCGTATTGCCTTCGACCTTGAACGGCCGCGCGTGCGTCTGCTCAATATCGGAACCGAGGATCTCAAGGGCACGGACGAAATTCGCGACGCGGCCGCCATATTGCGCGCCGCCGACACCTTGCCGCTTCAGTTCGATGGCTTTACCGAGGGCGACAAGATCAGCCGCGGTGATACCGACGTGATCGTGTGCGACGGCTTTTCGGGCAATGTCGCGCTCAAGACCGCGGAGGGCACCGCCCGTTTCGTCACCGACGTTCTGCGCAAGGCGTTCACCAGTTCGATCCGCTCGAAGATCGGCTTCCTGATCTCCAAGCCTGCCATGCATCTGCTCAAACATCATCTCGACCCCAATAACCATAATGGCGCGGTCTTTCTGGGCCTCAACGGCGTTGTCGTGAAAAGCCATGGTAGCGCCGATGCCAAGGGCGTGGCCAACGCGGTCCATGTCGCCGCGCGCTTGCTGGAAGAAGACATCACCCGTCGCATCGCTGCCGATATGGCGGGCATTGCGGACCTGTCGGCCGCCGCCGCCAAGCTGGAGCTGCCCGTCAAGTGATCCGTCGGTCAATATTGCTGGGCACCGGCTCGGCCCTGCCTGTTCGCGCGGTCAGCAATGCCGAACTGGCGCAGACTGTCGATACTAGCGACGAATGGATCGTCGAGCGCACCGGCATCCGCAATCGCCATATTGCCGGAGAGGGCGAAACGACATCGACGCTGGCGACCGACGCTGCCCGTGCCGCACTCGATGCAGCCGGTGTCGCGGCGCGGGATATCGACCTCATCATCCTGGCGACGGCGACCCCCGACCAGACTTTTCCTGCCAGCGCGACCACAGTCCAGGCCGCGCTCGGCATCGACGATTGCGTTGCTTTTGACGTTGCCGCCGTCTGTTCGGGCTTTCTCTATGCCATGACCGTGGCGGACAGCATGATCCGCTCTGGTGCCGCGAACCGCGCGCTGGTGATCGGCGCGGAAACCTTCAGCCGCATCCTCGACTGGGAGGATCGCGCCACCTGCGTTCTGTTCGGCGATGGCGCGGGTGCGGTGGTGCTGGGCGCGGAGGAAAGCGCCGATGGCGCGCGCGGTATCCTGGCGTCGAAACTCCATGCCGATGGCCGCCACAATCAGCTTCTCTATGTCGACGGCGGCCCGTCAACGACGCAGACCGTGGGCAAGCTGCGGATGCGTGGGCAGGAGGTGTTCCGCCATGCTGTCGTCAACCTCGCCTCGGTCCTCAATGAAGTCATGGCGATGGCGGGCCTGACCAATGCCGACATCGACTGGCTGGTCCCGCACCAGGCAAATGCCCGCATCCTCGACGCCACGGCGCGCAAATTGAAGCTGTCGCCTGACCGGGTGGTGGTGACCGTCGACCGCCACGCCAATACTTCCGCCGCGTCGGTTCCGCTGGCGCTCGACCTCGCGGTGCGCGACGGGCGGATAAAGCCGGGCGAACTCATCGTCCTGGAAGCGATGGGCGGCGGCTTCACCTGGGGTGCCTGCGTCATTCGCCTGTGACGTAACGGCAGGCAAAGCTTGCACATTTGCCGAAAATCGGTCAATTTGACGCTCTGTCATCGGGGAGCGACGGGTTATGAGCGGCACGGGTACATTGACGCGCGCGGATCTGGCGGAAAGCCTCAACCGCCATGTCGGCTTGTCGCGGGCGGAAGCCGCTGCGCTGGTCGAATCGATCCTCGACCATATGTCGGTCGCGCTGGAGCGCGGCGAGAATGTGAAAATCTCCAGCTTCGGTACTTTCGTCCTGCGCGACAAGACGCAGCGCATGGGTCGCAACCCCAAGACCGGGGTCGAGGTGCCGATCCAGCCGCGCCGGGTACTGACGTTCCGCGCCAGCCAGACGATGCGCGACCGGGTCGCCTGATCCCCATCCTGGCCCACTGGCTTTTTCTTCTTTCTCCGACATTTACCATGGTTGACGCGCGCCCGGCTGTGGGTGCAACATCGCTGTCATGAAAAAGGTGGAGGGGGCATTTCTGACCATCGGCGAACTGGCCGGTGAACTGGGTTTGGCCCAGCATATTTTGCGCTATTGGGAAACGCGGTTTCCGCAGTTGCGACCACTGCAGCGCTCCGGCAATCGGCGCTATTATCGCCCCGCCGACGTCGATCTCGCCCGCCGCATCCACCATCTGCTGAATGTGGAGGGCTTCACCGTTAAGGGTGCGCAAAAGGCACTGGAAGACGGCAATGGGGCTGCTCCTCCGGTTTCGCCGCAGCAGGCCGAAGAACACCTGCTCACGCGCCTGGAAACTATCCGTGCCACGCTGGCACGCGCGATCGCTCTATAGCGTCCGCGCATAGATGAGGTCGCGGAACGGCACGTCCCCGACCATGAAGGTCAATTCGCCGATCTCGCCAAAGCCATGCCGCGCATAAAAGCGTCGCGCGCGGTCATTTTGCGGATAGACGGCGAGCAGCAACCTGCGCGCGCCGCGCCGCCGCGCTTCTTCGACCACCAGCGCCATGATCCTATCGCCATGTCCGCCACCCTGCCAGCCATGCAGCAGGTAGATGCGCTTCAATTCCACGTCACGCGCCGGGTCGGTCGCGATCGGCAGATCGGGCGGGGTGATCATCGCATAGCCCACCACCGCGCCCAGCGGGGTTTCGCCGATCAGCACGGTTTGCGCCGGATCGGCGAGCGCTGATGCATAATAGGCCTCGCCATGCGCGGTGCGGATATGGGCGGTCAGCGCCGCACCCGGATGATCATGGGCAAAGCTGGTGAGGAAGGTCGCCCCGCCTAATATGGAGAGGGCAGGGGCGTCGCGTGCCTCCGTCCGGCGCCACGTGATCGGCGTCACCGCGAACTTGGCCCCAATGCGGGGTCGAGGTCGCGCGGTCGGGTGAAGCTGGCTAGTGTTGCGACACCTTCTTTTGCCTGCGACCAGCGGTCGATGGCGAGGTCAAGCACTGCTATGCTGGCGGTCGGGAACTTCGCCTCCACATTCTCGCGCAAGTCATTGTTGCCATCATCAGGAACCAGATCGAGGATCAACTCCTCCAGCCCCGGATTATGCCCGGCGATCAACACGCTGTCGGCCTTGTCAGGCAAATCGCGCACGACGTCGAACAGGATGGGGGAGGAAGCGAGGTAGATGCGCCGGTCCCAATGCGCGTCGAGTATCTGGCCATAGCCTGTGAAGAAGACGTCCAGCGTCTCCACCACCCGCACGGCGGGCGAGGCCACCAGCATGTCGAACTGCATGGCGCGGCGCGCGGCGAACTGGCCCATCAATATGGCAGCCTTCTCGCCCCGGCGGTTCAACGGCCGGTCGAAATCGCGAGCCACCGGATCGTCCCAGTCCGACTTGGCGTGGCGCAACAGGGTCAGCCGTTTCATTCTGTCTCCTGGGGGGGCATGCCGGATTCGGCCCCCTGATGCCCCAAAGCGGCGGCTTCGCCAAGCGTTTGCGCGCGCGCACTGGCGTTGACTGCCAGGATCGCTTCGTCCAGCATCAGGCGACGGATCGGCGTTCCCGGCGGGAAGGCGCTCAATAACCGGCTCGGCATAGCGGCCGACAGGATCACGAAACTGCCCCTGTCCTCGGCCCGGCGGATCAGCCGCCCGAACGCCTGCGCCAGCCGCGCGCGGATCAGCCGGTCGTCATAGGCATTGCCGCCCCCTGCCAGTCGCCGCGCCGCGTGCAGCACTGTAGGCTTGGACCAGGGCACCCCCTCCATCACCACCAGCCGCAGCGAATGGCCCGGTACGTCCACGCCGTCGCGCAAGGCATCGGTGCCGAGCAGCGAGGCGCGCGGATCGTCGCGGAAGATATCGACCAGGGTGCCGGTGTCGATCGGATCGACATGCTGCGCATAAAGCGGCAGGCCTGCGCGTGCCAGCCGGTCGGCAATGCGCGCATGGACACCGCGCAGCCGCCGGATCGCAGTGAACAGCCCCAGCGTGCCGCCGCCCGCCGCCTCGATCAACCGGCCATAGGCACCGGACAAGGCGGCGATGTCGCCACGCTTGATGTCGGTGACGATCAGGACTTCGGCTCGCCCCGGATAGTCGAAGGGGCTGGGTGCCTCGAACCGTTCGGCGCCATGGGGCAGGTGGACCGCGCCGCTGCGTCCCTCCGCATTGCTCCATTCGCCGCCGCCTTTCAGCGTCGCGCTGGTGACGATCACGCCCTGCGCGGGTTTGAGCACGGCTTCGGCAAGCGGACGGCTGGGGTCGAGCCAGTGGCGATGGATGCCGATGTCGAATTCGCGCCCCTCGATCCGGTCGACCGCCAGCCAGTCGACATAGTCGGGGTCCGCCGGGCCGCCGATCCGCGTCAAAAGCGCCAGCCAGGCTGCGATCAGGTCGCGCCGCCAGCCGAGCGACGCCACCGCGCCCTCGATCCGCGCCCGCGCCGCGCTGTCCAGCCAGTCGGGCGCATCCTCTATCACCGCTTCCAGCCGTCGCCCCAGCCGCACCAATGGCTTGATGAGCGCGTCGAGCGCCAGCGCCGCTTCCTGTGCCGCCTCGACCAATGCGCCATCCGGTTCGGCCAGTTCGGTTTCCATGCCATAGCCCGCGTCGGCCTCGCCCGTATCGGCGGCGCGGGCGTAGACGGTGGCGCGCACCGCGGTCAGCAAGGCTTCCAGCGCCCCGAACGGTTCGCCTGCGACAACGCGCTTGAGCCATTCATCGGCGGGCAGCGCCTGCGCCGCATCGATCGACGCGCGGATCGCTTGTCCGCCTTCCTCGTCATAGCTGGCAAGATCGGACAGGCGCGCCGCCAGCCCGCGCCGCCGCCCGCGTGATCCACCTTCCGGTCCCATGATCCAGCGGCGCAGCTCGATCGCTTCCTGCCCCGACAGCGCGACCGAAAAGGTCGAATCGGCGGCATCGAACAGATGATGGCCTTCGTCGAAGATGATCCGCTGTGGTCGCTGGCCGGTTTCCCGCCCGCGTGCGGCGTTGATCATGACCAGTGCATGATTGGCGATGACGATGTCGGCGTCCGCGCTGGCCCGCGACGACCGCTCGATGAAGCATTTGCGATAATGGGGGCAGCCGGCATAGATGCACTCGCCCCGTCGGTCGGTCAGCGCGGTGGATCCATTGCGCCGGAACAGCGTCGGCAACCAGCCGGGCAAGTCGCCGCCCACCATGTCGCCATCCTTGCTGAACGCGGCCCAGCGCGCGACCAGTTGCGCCAATATGGCCGCGCGCCCCGTAAAGCCGCCCTGCAACGCATCCTCCAGATTGAGCAGGCAGAGATAATTTTCCCGCCCCTTGCGCACCACCACGCGCTTGGCGGCTACGGCCGGGTCGGGAAAGAGCCGCAGCGATTCGCGATCGAGCTGGCGTTGTAGCGCTTTGGTATAGGTCGACACCCACACTGTCCCCTGCGCCTGTCCCGCCCAGAGCGAGGCGGGGGCGAGATAGCCCAGCGTCTTGCCGATGCCGGTGCCCGCTTCGGCCAGCAGCATATTGGGCTGGTCGCGATGGCGGCGCGGCAGGAAGGCGGCGCTGGCGGCGGCGGCATAGGCGCGCTGGCCGGGACGCGGCTCGGCCCCTTCGCCGGTTAGCGCATCGAGCCGGGCCAGCACCTGCCCTTCATCCAGCGCGATCGTGCGCGGGGCGGGGCGGGGCTGCGCCTCCTCCCATTCGGGCAATTTGGAAAAGAGCCAGCGTTCGGCTTCCTTGGGTTTGGCGATGCGCGGGGCGACCAGCGGCGCCCAGGTCCAGCGCAGCCGGTGCAGCGATTGCGCCGCGGTCCAGCCGCCCTCGCGCTCGGTCCACTCGGCCGATCCCAGCCGGTCGAGCATCACCTGTGCCGCGTGTTGCAGCAGGCCGGGAATGTCGCCTTCGCTTGCCGGAACCGACAGATTGAGCGCGGCCGCCAGCCCTTTGGGCGTGGGCACCAGAAATCGGGCGGGGTGGAGAAAAGCCCATAATTCCAGTAGGTCGAGGCCGTTCAATTCGGGATAGCCGAGCCGCTGGCCGGTCAGGGAGGCGTTGAGGAGCAGCACCGGGGTCTCAGCCGCGCGGGCGATCGCCCGTCCCTTGGCAAGCCCTTGCGTGTGGCCGCCATCGCGCAACCAGATGCCGCCATGGCTGGCGTGAAGGGCGGGAAGGTCGGCGGGGTCGATCACCTGCCCGGCTTAGGCGAACAGGAACAAAAGGAAAACCTGTTTTGGTCGGCTTTCAGCCGGTGCGGCGGCCAAATCCGCCACCGCTCATCGCCATGGGTTGCATTCGGGGTTGGAAGGTGACGGGCGCGCGGCGTGCGGCCTTGGCAATGGCCAGTTTCTCGAACAGCGGCCCTTCGGTCAATTCATAGAGAAAGCGAATGCCCATACGATCCTCTTCAGACCAGCGCACGGTCCCAAAGACACTATAGCCATCCAGGTCGATCTGGCATTGCGACTTGGGCGGCAGCGTACAGCCTGTGACTTGGGCGCCACCTTCGCTCAGGTCGACAATCACACCTTGCAGGCTATCCAGCACCGTCGTCACGACGATGGGAATCTCGACAGAGATGCGCTCCCGGCTGCGCTGAATCTGCATTTCGCCTCCAATCACGCAGAACAGTATCGCTATTCAAGGTTAATGAAAGCCAAAGACGACCCAAAGCTAACAGTCCTTGTCAGCAAAAGCCGTTCCCTTTCGCGAGGTGGGACGGTAGAGGCTCGGATATGACCGTATCCGACACGCTCCGTACCGCCGCGCAGGCGGCCAAGGCCTGGCCCTATGAAGAAGCGCGCAAGCTGCTGAAACGCTATCCGCCCCACGGACCCGACGGCGGCGTCCCGGTGAAGGGGCATATTCTGTTCGAAACCGGCTATGGTCCATCGGGTCTGCCGCATATCGGCACGTTCAACGAGGTGCTGCGCACGACCATGGTGCGCAACGCCTGGCATGCGCTGTCGGATGTACCGACCCGGCTGATTGCGTTCAGTGACGACATGGACGGCTTGCGCAAGGTGCCCGACAATGTCCCCAACCAGGCGATGCTGACGGAACATCTGGGCAAGCCGCTGACGCAGGTGCCCGATCCATTCGAGAAATTCGAAAGTTTCGCGCATCACAACAATGCGATGCTGCGCGAATTTCTGGACCGTTTCGGATTCGATTATGAGTTTGTGTCCGCCACCGACCGCTATCAGGCGGGCGCGTTTGACGACGCGCTCAAAAATGTCCTGCACCATTATCAGGACATCATGGACATCATGCTGCCGACCCTACGCAAGGAACGGCAGGCGACTTATTCGCCTGTTTTGCCGATCAGCCCCAAAAGCGGTATCGTCCTGCAAGTGCCGGTAGAGGTCATTGACGCCGATGCAGGCCTTATCCGTTTCGAGGATGAGGGCGAGATGATCGAGCAGTCCATTCTGTCAGGCGCGGCCAAGCTGCAATGGAAGGTCGATTGGGCCATGCGCTGGGTCGCACTGGGTGTCGATTATGAGATGGCGGGCAAGGATCTGATCGACTCGGTCACGCAATCCTCCAAAATCTGCCGCGCGCTGGGTGCCCGTCCGCCCGAAGGGTTTAACTATGAGATGTTTCTCGATGAAAAAGGCGAGAAAATCTCCAAGTCGAAGGGCAATGGTCTCAGCCTTGAACAATGGCTGACCTATGGTCCGCAGGAAAGTCTGGCCTTTTACGCCTATCGTGAGCCCAAGAAGGCGAAGCAACTGCACATGGGCGTTATCCCCAGAGCCGTTGATGAATATTGGCAGTTCCGCAGCAATTATGCGAATCAACCAATTGAACAACGATTGGGCAATCCGGTTCACCATGTCCATGATGGCAAGCTGCCGGACGGCACGCTGCCGGTAACCTTTGGCCTGTTGCTCAATCTGGTCGGTGTGATGGGGGATGCCAGCCGCGATCAGGTCTGGGCTTATCTTAAAAATTACGTGGCCGACGCTAATGCGGAAGCCTACCCCGAACTCGATGCGCTGATCGGGCACGCCCTCGCCTATCATCGCGATTTCGTGGCTCCGACGCTGCATCGCCGGGCACCTGATGCCAATGAGGCCGGGGCGCTGCGACGGCTGGATGCCGAACTTGCCGCCCTGCCCGAAAGTGCGTCGGCGGAGGACATTCAAAATATTGTCTATGCCATTGGGAAGGATGAGACTTTTGGCTTTGCCGAACTGCGCGATTGGTTCAGGGCGCTCTATCAGACATTGCTTGGCGCGGATCAGGGGCCGCGTATGGGCAGCTTTATCGCACTCTATGGCATCGCCAATAGCCGAGCGTTAATTGCCGAAGCGCTTGCAGCCTGACAGTGCGGGCAGGCGGGAACATTTGCCTGAATTGGTCGTTTGCCGGTCAGTCCACCCCCCTTTCGGACTGATGGAACGCTTTGCGGACCATCGGCCGCGCCTACCCGGCAACGGGTGGCGCGGCCAAGGGGATGCTGACGAGAAAGACCCCCGACGGCTGGCGTCGAGGGTCTTCTTCATTCGGTCAGTGTCTTACCAGAAGAAGCCGCGATGCACCTGGATCACGCGACCAGTGCGCACGTTCACGAGCAGCACATCGTTATAGTGCCGTACCCAACGCTGGTTCATGCCCGGACGGGGCAGGCGATAGCGATAGGGATCGCTGATATAATAGCGAGAACTGTAATAAGTGGGGCGAAGCTGCGCGCCCACATTCCATTGATTGTAGCGGAACGGTGCTTGCCAATTGCCCGCGCGATAAACATTGCGGTTGTTGCGGCGGTAGTCGCGCCAATCCTCGCGCACTTCGCGCCGGGCTTCGCGCACGTCGCGTCGTTCGGCCCGTACATCACGCGGACTGCCATAGCGTTGCGCCTGGCGCAGGTCACGCTGTTCTTGACGCAAGTCGCGCTGGCTTTGGCGGACTTCGCGGGCGGACTGCGCCGATGCAACGCTCGGCGCAACCGTTGCAGCCAATAGGCCAAGAATGATCAGTTTACGCATATCTCGTCTCCAATTTGTCTGGCGGCTCAACCGGATGGGGAAGGTTCGGTTCCGCTGCCAACACACAGAGATATGCCGCTGCGCGGCTGAACGATGCGAGAATAGACCTGTCAGTTTTCAGTCATTTATGTCGCAAAATGTAATGTCGGATCATCTTTGCCAGCGATGCTCGCGAAACCATTTCGTGACCACATATTTGGTGCCCGACTCGACTGGGCGTGCGGCATGGAGGCTCATCACATTGGGTGCTCCCGTGCGGTCCATATTGTCCCACGCCAGCAACATGCCTTCGACGGGCGGGACCATGAATTCACAATGTGGAAAATGCGTCTCGCCCCCAATATCGACTTCCGACAGATAGATCATCGCAGTCCAACTGCGCTGGCCGCCGCTCTTGCGCATACGCTGCCAATAATCGGCGTTGACCGGGAAATAGTCGCAATGGACCTTATATTCCTGTCCAACGGTATAGCGCTGGCCTTGCAGGGTTTCGCCATGATCGGCAGGCAGGCCCGTCAATCCGCAGATCCGATCGGTCACTGTGCGCACTAGATCGTCCAACGGATCAAGGTTGCAGCTATGGCTCGTGCGATAATCCGCATTTGCGCTGCCTGAAAATAATGTCGATGGTTTTGCGCCAGCATCAATCATGGCGCGAAGGGCGGCACATTCCTCGCGGCTCAAGAACGCCTGTCGTCCGAAAATGTCGATCCGGTCGCTGTCGATCCGGCTGACCATCGGGTTGCGCTCCAATCTGGCGCGCACATCAGCGCCGATTTGCGCGCGCGCAGGGGAAGCAACGCCGCCATCATTCAATATATCCGTCATACCTGACTCCTGCCACAGAGTGAAGGCGCATGAAAAGACCCCGGCGCGTCACCGCACCGGGGTCAGTCGTTCCTGAAGGCCACTCCAGGAAGTCCGCTTACGTCACCAGAAGAAACCGTTGATCACATCCACAACATATCCGTCGCGAATATCTACCAGCAAGGCGTCATCATAATAGCGTATCCAGCGCAGCGTGCCATAAGCAGGGGGCAGGCGATAAGCATAGGGATCGTTCAGCCAGAAATTATTGGCATAGAGCAGGCTGGACAGGGTTATTCCCACTGAAAAGCGCCGATAGCCATAATCCCATCCGCGCGGCGCATAGTAACGGCCCATACGGAACTGGTTGGCGTTGCGGTTGCGATAGCTGTTCCAGTCATAGCGCCGATCCTGTCGCCAGCCATTGTCCCAGCGCCGCTGGTCGTTCCAGCGGGTGCGATCGTCGTAACGGCGGCCGTTATTCCAGTTGCTATTGCCAACGCCGCCGACCCAGCCGCGATTATTGTTCCAACGCTGATCGTTGCGCGGATCGCCCCGCCCGTCCTGACGGTCATCGCGCCGCTGGTCACGCCGATCATTCCGCCAGTCCTGTTGTCCGTCGCGGCGGTCATTCCGGGCATCCCGCGGCGCATAGCGCCTATCCTGCCAGCCTCCACGCTGCTCCGGCGTAGATATGACCCGGTCATTGAGATTCCGATCAGGCGCGGTGCGCATCCGGGGATCGGGACGCGGCTGATCGCGCCGTTGTTGGTCCCTCTGCGCCGGATCGGGGCGGATGATGTCGCGGCTTGGCTGTTGAACCCGCGGTCCGGCGTCGGGCCGTGCCGGGCGCATCGCGTTGCCACGCATATCGCCACCGGCACGATCAGGTCGTTGCATCCGCTCGCTGCGGTTGCCGCGCTCGCGCGGTTCGCTTTGGGCGTAAGCAGGCGCGATGCCGCTCAACAATGTCGCACTCATCAACCCTGCCAGCATCATCTTCCTGAACATCGTTCTGACTTTCGTTCTACGGGCGTAGAGTACGCCCTGATGTTCTCTGATTAGGATATTCTCCGTGTCACAAGTCTGAACCCGTTCGTCAGCCATTTGAAAGAATCGATCATCGGCAAATGTTTACGATCATTCATCTTGTAATCACGATATTCATCTTGCGCCTTCCCGGCGATAAACAGGGTATCGCCTCAAAAGCTGATCCAGATCAGTGCATGGGATTTCAACTCCCTCTAGGACCGCTGCGTGAAGAAATCCCCCCATGTCGGCCGAATCCGTCAGGCCTTGCGCGACGCAACGACGGAAGACCATCAACAGGTAGATATGTTGTTCGCTGGTCACGCGCTGGGTTCGCCGGAAAGTTACCACATTTTTTTATCGGCTCATGCCCGCGCTTTGGGCGCGCTGGAGCCGGTTGCGCGGCCTGCTACGCCGCGTTTGCCGCTTCTGGCCCATGATCTTGCCGCATTGGGGTGCCACATGCCTGCGCCGCTGCCGCTGGATGTGCGTTCTGGCGAAGGCTATCGCTGGGGATTGCTGTATGCGCTTGAAGGATCGCGCCTAGGTGGTGCGATGCTGGCGCGAAAAGTCGCGCCGGGCCTGCCTACCGCCTATCTCTCTGCTATCCACGAGAAGGGTGAATGGACTGCCTTCCAGCATAGACTCGACAGCGCAGCGGCACAGGGGGATGAGATGTGGCTGGACGATGCCGTGCTAGGAGCGAAGGCAGCCTTTGCCCTTTTTGCGCAGGCGGGTGCCGACGAAACGGCGACGATGTATGGCTGATGTGGACAATCCTGCTGGCTTTGCCGTTGATCTGACCAATTGTGACCGCGAGCCCATCCATGTGTTGGGCACGATCCAGCCGTTCGGCTTTCTCATTGCCCTGACCGCCGATTGGCTGGTGTCGCGTGTCTCGGCCAACAGTGCTGCCTTTATCGGCCACGAACCCGACGCTTTATTGGGCCAGCCGATCAGTACGGTGTTTTCAGCCGACGCGATCCATGCGCTGCGCAATCGTATCACGTTGTTGCGAGGGCCTGATTCGGTCGAGCGCATCTTCTCCCTGTCCCTGATCGACGGCGGTCTGTTGTTCGACATCGCCGTGCATTTTTCCGGCCAACTGGTGGTGATCGAAGGTGAGCCTGCCGCGCATGACGAGATGGAAGCGAGTAGCATCGTTCGCTCAATGGTCTCGCGGCTGGCGCAGGTGGAAGGCATGGCGGCGTTTCTTCGCGATGGTGCCCGTCAGGTGCGGGCGCTCACCGGATTCGACCGGGTCATGGTCTATCGCTTTGCCGAAGGCGGTGATGGCGAGGTGGTTGCCGAAGCGCTGCGTTCGGGCGTCGATAGTTTCTACGGGCTTCATTATCCAGCGTCGGACATTCCGGTACAGGCGCGCGCCCTCTATCTGCGTAACATCTTCCGCGTAATCGCTGATGTTAAGGCGGTGCCGGTGCCGGTCGTGCCGATGCTGGATCCCAATGGGGCAGCGTTTGACATGTCACTTTGCCTGACGCGCGCGGTGTCGCCCATCCATATCGAATATCTCTGCAATATGGGCGTGGGGGCCTCGCTTTCCATTTCGATCATCGTCGAAGGCAAATTATGGGGGCTGTTTGCCTGCCACCATTATGCCCCACGCCTGCCGACCTTTGCCCAGCGCAGTGCCGCCGAATTATTTGGCCAGATCTTCTCGATGATGCTCGAAAGCCGCGAACGCGCAGAAACCGCCACTTATGAGGGCAAGGCGCGGCAGGTTGCCGATCGATTGATCGCGGCGGTCGCACAGGATCACGATCTGTTGTCCAATGCGCGTTGGCTGGGCGATATCATCTTTGATACCATCCCCGCCGATGGCGTGGGCGTGTTCATCGACGGGCAGATGACCTTTTCCGGCCTGACGCCGGACCCTGCGGATTTTTCGGCCATCATTGCGATGATGAACCGGGTTGCCGCCAGTCAGGTGTACACTACCGACAATTTGTCGTCGCTGCTACCGGACGCGGCTGCCTATGCCGATCGTGCCGCTGGATTGCTTGCCATTCCACTCTCGCGTCGCCCGCGCGATTATGTCGTACTGTTTCGCGCCGAACAATTGCGGGCGGTGCGCTGGGCGGGGCAGCAGGACAAGCATATCGAATATGGCCCTAATGGCCCGCGTTTGACCCCGCGCAAGAGCTTTGAAAGCTGGTCGCAACTGGTCAAGGGTGTGGCGTTGCCCTTCGCCCCCGCTGAATTGCGTGTAGCCGAAGCGCTCCGAACCGCCTTGCTGGAAGTGGTGCTGCGTCTTTCTGATTCTGCTGATCAGGAACGGCAGCGCGCGAACGAGAAACAGGAATTGCTGATCGCGGAACTCAACCATCGCGTTCGCAACATTCTTTCCCTCATCCGCGGCTTGCTGTCGCAGACGCGCGATAGCGCCGGGTCTGTTGACGAGTTTATCGGCACACTCGAAAGCCGCATCCATGCGCTGGCACGGGCGCATGATCAGATCACCGCCGATCGCTGGAGTCCTGCGCGCCTCTACGATCTTATCGAGGTGGAGGCGGGGGCCTATCTGGGCGAACGACGCGATCGGGTGCAATTGTCCGGTCCCAATGTGTTGCTCACTCCCGGTTGCTTTACGGTTATGGCGCTGGTGATCCACGAAATGCTGACCAACGCCGCCAAATATGGTGCGCTGTCGGACAATGGCACGGTCAAGATAAATTGGCGGGTGGACGCGGACGGTAGCCTGCTGCTCGACTGGACGGAGAGCGGCGGACCGGCGGTATCGGCACCGACGCGCCGGGGTTTCGGTTCGACGGTCATCGAACGGTCCATCCCTTATGATCTGGAGGGGGATGCTGAAATCCATTATCGGCTGGCCGGGATCGAAGCGCACTTTTGTATTCCATCGCGCCATATCGTCTCGGTGCTGCCTGAAGCTGCGCCGCGTGACCGGACAAAGCCCGCGACACCCGCAACGCCCAGTCTGCTGCGCGATCGCAATGTCCTGCTTGTCGAGGACAATATGATCATTGCCATGGATGGCGAGGATGCGTTGCGCGAGTTGGGAGCAGAGGTGCTGACCGTGGCCAGTGTCGGACGCGCCCATGAAGCAATCATGGTTCAGGCGATTGACCTGGCCGTGCTGGACTTCAATCTGGGTCATGAAACCAGCTTGCCGGTAGCCGACCTGCTGACACAGAAAGGCATCCCCTTTCTTTTCGCTACGGGCTACGGCGATGGGCTGGAACTGCCCGAACGCTTTGCTGATATCGTGCTGGTCAAGAAACCCTATTCAGGTACCACGCTTGCCCAAGCTTTCGGACCAATGATCGCTCCGCCGACCTGAGACCTAATATAGCTGCTGGGAAGGGCTTCAAGGTTTACCCAAGGCAGGTACGCTTTTTGCAGCACTGTCAGGAGTAATGCCGGGTGGTGGTGCCGCAGCAATCTGCTCTTCGCCGCGCATGATCCGCCCTGCCCTTTTGATTGCGCTACGGAGCCGGGGATAGACGCCGCATCGGCAGATATTGGTAATCGCGGCGTCGATGTCCTCATCGCTAGGGTCATTGCTCCGGCGCAACAGCACCGACGCCGCCATGATGATGCCGGGGATGCAATAGCCGCATTGCGACACATTGTCGGCGGCAAAAGCCTGTTGCAGCGGATGGCCGCGATCGGGCGACAAGGCCTCGATCGTCGTAACGAACCGCCCCTCGGTCTTGCCGATCGTTACCTGGCAGGATCGCGCTGCCTCTCCATCGATATCCACCGTACAGGCACCGCAGTCGCCGGTGCCGCAGCCATATTTGGTGCCAGTCAGGTTCGACGCATCGCGCAATGCCCATAGCAGCGGCGTGTCCGGGTCCATGCGATATTGTACGGGCCGGTCATTGACAGTGAAGCGGGTCATAACCCGCTATCCTCCTCCGCCTTATGATAAAGCACTTCGTTGCGGATATGGATGGTGCGGGCAGCCAGGCGGATTTCCTGAATGAACGTGCCAAAGGCAGCCGCTTGCAACAACATTGCCAAAATGAACAATATGGCGATCGCGGTGCCAAGATGCGCATTGACCAACTCTGACGCAAACAACAGGATAACGACGAGGCAGATGGCGCAACCTGACGCTACGCTTAGAAAGATCGCGCCATTCACGACACTCATCCGCCGATCGAGAACACGTATTTCCCCTACCAGCCGATCATGTTCTTCGCCGCGCGATATCATCACTGACTTTTCCACGACGCGCGCCCTGTCGATGACACGGGCCAAGCGCGCGGCGCAGACGTTTAGGAACGCACCAATCCCGGCCAGCAGGAACACGGGCGCGACCGCCAACTGGATCGTCTGGGCGACCTGTGACACCTGGGGCAGGGAAATAAAGTCGCTCATGGCGTTTTCATCCGCCTGCTGATCAGGCCGCGCCCTTCGCCGGGGTGTTGATGCCCATCGACTGGAGATATTTCTTCACATTGCGCGCTGCCTGCCGCAACCGCTGTTCATTTTCTACCATGGCGATGCGGACATAGCCTTCACCATCCTCGCCATAGCCCACGCCCGGCGCGACCGCGACCTTGGCATGGGTGAGCAATTGCTTGGAAAATTCGAGACTTCCCATTTCTTTCAACGCAGGCGGCAGCGGTGCCCAGGCGAACATCGAGGCGGGCGGGGCAGGGATGTCCCAGCCGGCGCGGCCGAAACTCTCCACCAGTACGTCCCGGCGCTTATGGTATAGTTCGCGGTTCTTTTGGACGATATCCTGCGGACCGTTAAGTGCCGCGCACGCCGCTGCCTGGATCGGGGTGAACGCGCCATAATCCAGATAGCTTTTTACACGGGTCATTGCGGCAATAAGTTGCTTGTTGCCAACCGCAAAACCGATCCGCCAACCGGCCATCGAATAGGTTTTGCTGAGCGACGTGAACTCGATCGCTATCTCTTTCGCGCCCGGCACCTGCAGGATGGAGGGGGTGGGCTTGCCGTCATAATAGAGTTCGGAATAGGCAAGGTCGGACAAGACCCAGACCTTGTTTTCCTTCGCCCAGGCAACGAGTCGCTCGTAAAAGGCCAGGTCCACCGTCTCGGCGGTCGGGTTGGACGGATAATTGACCACCAGGATCGACGGACGCGGCACGGTGAAGGCCATGGCCCGATCAAGCGATCGAAAATAATTTTCGTCCGGCGTCGTCGGCACCGATCGGATCGTGGCACCGGCGAGAATGAAGCCGAACATATGGATCGGATAGCTGGGGTTGGGGGCCAGCACGACATCGCCCGGCGCGGTGATCGCGGTGGCAAGGCTTGCCAACCCTTCCTTCGACCCCATGGTCACGACGACCTCGGTTTCGGGGTCGACATCCACGCCGAAGCGGCGACCGTAATAATTGGCCTGCGCCTTGCGCAGGCCGGGAATGCCCTTCGACTGGGAATAGCCATGGGCGTCGGGCTTGCGCACCACTTCGATCAGCTTGTCGATGACATGGGGCGGGGGCGGCAGGTCGGGATTGCCCATGCCCAGGTCGATAATGTCCTCGCCCGCCGCGCGCGCCGCCGCCCGCATCGCATTGACTTCGGCGATGACATAGGGTGGCAGGCGCTTCATGCGGTAAAATTCTTCGGACATTATAGGGGCTTTCCTGAAAGCTCTCGGTAGGGAATAGTATAGTGAACGCCGTTGTCGCGTCACAAACTGGCTATAACCGGCCAACCTGCGGCGCGCCAGAGAAAGCGGCGCGACGATATGATACCAGGAACAGGAGAGTGGCTATGGAAAAGAGTGATGTCGCAGAGCCGCACCTGCCCACTTTGGAACAGATGCAGCAATGGACCCATGCGATCGGTCGCGCCCAGCAATTGATGTTGGAGCAGGCGGCAGGCGCATCAGGCATGACGCTGCCTTTCGATCCGCAGGCTGTAGCGCGCATACAGTCGAGTTTCGCCGACGAAGGGCTGGCGATGTGGCAGCGTTTTCTCGATTCGGGGGGCATGTTGCGCGATGAGCCCCTGCCCGTCCCGGCCGATAGTCCGGCCGCGTGCAAGGACCGCCGCTTCGCCGATCCGGCCTGGACGCAAAATCCCTTTTACGACATCATCCGCCAAAGTTACCTGCTGGTTTCCGACTATATGACTGGGTTGGCCGATGCGGTGGATGGGGTGGACCCCAAGCAGAAGGCCAAGCTGCGCTTTGCGACAAGCGGTATGCTGGATGCGCTGTCGCCGTCCAACTTTCCGCTAACCAACCCGGCCGTCGTGCAAAAGACGATCGAGAGCGGCGGCGAGAATCTGGTCAAGGGCCTCCAGCATATGCTGGCCGATCTGGAAAAGGGGCAATTGACGCACACCGACGGTACGCAGTTCGAACTCGGCCGTAATATCGCCGCGACGCCGGGCAAGATCATTCATGAAACGCCGCTCTATCAATTGATCCATTACGCCCCGTCCACGGACATGGTGCTGGAAACCCCGCTCATCATCTTCCCGCCTTGGATCAATCGCTTCTATATTCTCGACCTGTCCCCACAAAAAAGTTTCGTCAAATGGGCGGTGGATCAAGGGATCAGCGTCTTTCTGGTGTCGTGGAAATCCGCCGATGCGTCGATGAAGGATCTCATCTGGGACGATTATATCCTGCGTGGACAGGTCGATGCGATCGACACGGTGCGCGACCTGCTCAAGGTCAAGAGCGTCCACACCATCGGCTATTGCGTGGCAGGCACGACGCTGGCAGCGACACTGGCGCTGCTGGCTGCGCGCGGCGAAGCGGACAAGGTGGCGAGCGCGACCTTCTTCACCGCCCAGGTCGATTTCAGCAAGGCAGGCGATCTCACCCTGTTCGTGGACGATGAACAGATGAAGCTGGTGGACAAATTATCGACCGGCGGTTTTCTTGACGGGCGCTACATGGCGCTGACCTTCAACCTGCTGCGCGGTCGCGACCTGATCTGGAACTATGTCGTCAACAATTATCTGTTGGGGCAGGATTATCCGCCGTTCGATCTGCTCTACTGGAATGGCGACACCACCAACCTGCCCGCGCGCTGGCATCGCGACTATCTGACCCAGTTGTATCGCGACAATCTGCTGGTGACCCCCGGCGCGATCAGTGTCGACGGCACGCCGATCGACCTCAAGACGGTTCAAACACCCGCTTATGTTCAGGCAGGCAAGGAGGATCATATCGCGCCGCTGGAAAGCGTCTGGAAGCTGACCGAAAATCTGTCCGGGCCAATCCGTTTCGTGCTGGCGGGATCGGGGCATATCGCGGGCGTCATCAATCCGCCCGCTGCCAATAAATATCAATATTGGGTCTGCGACGAGGCCCAGCCGACGCTTGACGCCTTCGTCGCGCAGGCCAAGGAAACCAAGGGAAGCTGGTGGCCGGACTGGCGCGGCTGGCTCGAAACGATCGATTCGCGCACCGTCGCGGTCAAGGGCGCGCGCCAGCCCGGCAAGGGGCGCCTCAAGGCGATCGAGGACGCTCCAGGGCGCTATGTGAAGGGCGAATAAGTTCACTCTCCGCCATGCTGCGGTGAGCCGTTCGGGACATGCGACAGGGCGCTGATGGCACTTTTGTTGCACTGCACAATAATTCTTGCAATTCTCCCTTTGTAGGCTTATTGTGCAGTGCAACAAACGGAGGATGGTCATGGCTGTTACCCCAAAGACCGGACGCGCTGCCCAGCCCGGTAAAAGCGAATCGGCGACATTATCGGCAAGCGAAGCGCTGAAAGCGGCTGAGGCGGCGATCGAGCCAGCACCAGCCGTTCGGAAACCTGCCCCGCGCAAGACGGCATCGAGCGTTCCGGCGATGGACGCCAATCCGTCCGCGAAGTCCGTGCCTGCGATGGATGCCAATCCATCCGCCAAGTCGGTGAAGGCAACAGACGCCAGTCCCGCAGCCATCGTTGCTGCCACGACGGCCGTCGATGCCATGCCCGAACCAGATACGGATGCGGCCGCTGATGTGGCCCCCGAAGCTGATACACCAAAGAGCCTCGACAAAAAGGCCACGACGACCGCAACCATGCCGCTGCCGGCTGTAGAAGGAACGAAGATCATGAACGATGTGATGGAAACCGGAAAGAAGTTTGCCGAAGACACCAAGGCCAAGTTCGAAACCGCCTATGCCGACATGAACGAGAAGGCCAAGGCCAGCGTCGAAAAGTCGACCAAGGCGATCGAAGAAATGAGCGACATCGCCAAGGGCAATGTCGAAGCCATGGTCGAATCGAGCAAGATCGCTGCCAAGGCGATGGAGACGATGAGCCAGGAAGCCGTCGATTACAGCCGCAAGAACTTTGAGAAGGCCACCGCCGCCCTCAAGAGCTTCGCGACAGTCAAGACGCCGACCGAATTCTTCCAGCTCCAGAGCCAGATGCTGTCGAGCAGCTTCGATGAGTTCACCAAGGAAGCCGCGAAGAATAGCGAAGCCATGATGAAGCTGGCCGGTGAAGTGGCGCAGCCGTTGACCGCGCGCGTAACGGTCGTCACGGATAAGGTGAAGTCGCTGGCCGCGTAAGCGACCGCGCTTTTACATACAGCTTTGAAAGGGCGTTCTCCCTCATGGGACGGGCGCCCTTTTCGCATTTTTGGCGCAATTTACGCCGGGTCTGCCTCCTGTCCCTTCGGCCCCTTGCCATGGGCGAGCAAATCGCCATATTCTCGATCATCATGAACAGCATCAATCCAGCCTATACGGAGCCTGCGACGATGGCGGGCCATGACGAAGATAATCAAGGCGAGGGCCCTGGTGGTCCCAGCGTCGGCATCGCGACCCGCACCCGTACGCGCACCAAAAAGCCCTCGCTTTACAAGGTTCTGATGCTCAACGACGATTATACGCCGATGGAATTCGTCGTCCATGTGCTTCAGCATTTCTTTCGCATGGACATGGAACAGGCGACACGGGTCATGTTGCATGTTCACCAGCGCGGCGTTGGCGTCTGCGGCATTTTCAGTTATGAGGTGGCTGAAACAAAGGTCAACCAAGTGATGGATTTCGCCCGGCAGAACCAGCATCCTTTGCAATGCACGCTGGAGAAGGCCTGAATATTCCGTAACGGGGCTAATAGACGGCTCGTCCCTATTGATTGACAAAATCGATCATTCAGCGCGGTATATACCATTTTGTCGAAGCGCCATTCGCGCCTATCCTCTCCTCATCAAAGACGAGGAGAATGTTGATGGCTGACAAGCCGACCATGACCACCAGCGCCGGTGCGCCGATTGCTGACAATCAAAATAGCCTGTCTGCAGGGCCGCGCGGTCCCTTGCTGCTGCAGGACTATCAACTGATCGAGAAGCTGGCCCACCAGAATCGCGAACGGGTGCCGGAGCGAGTCGTGCATGCCAAGGGGTGGGGTGGGCATGGTGTGCTGACCATCACCGGGGACATCTCCCAATATACCAAGGCCAAGGTGCTGCAGCCCGGCACCCAGACGCCGATGATCCTGCGCTGTTCCACCGTAGCGGGCGAAGCGGGAGCTGCCGACGCTGAACGCGACGTGCGCGGTTTTGCGCTGAAATTTTACACGCCCGAAGGCAATTGGGATCTGGTCGGCAACAATACGCCGGTCTTCTTCGTGCGCGACCCGTTGAAATTCCCCGACTTCATCCACACGCAAAAGCGCCATCCCCGCACAAATTTGCGGTCGCCCACCGCGATGTGGGATTTCTGGTCGCTGTCGCCCGAATCGCTGCACCAGGTCACGATCCTGATGTCCGATCGTGGCCTGCCCACCGACATTCGGCACATTAACGGCTATGGCAGCCACACCTTTGCGCTGATCAACGATGCGGGCGAGCGCTTCTGGGTGAAATTCCACTTCAAGACGATGCAGGGACACCGCCATTGGACCAATGAGGAAGCGGCGCAGGTCGTCGGTCGTACCCGCGAATCCACGCAGGAGGATCTGTTCGAGGCGATCGAAACCGGCAATTTCCCCAAATGGAAGATGCAGGTTCAGATCATGCCGGAAGCGGATGCTGACAAGACGCCCTACAATCCGTTCGACCTGACGAAAGTGTGGCCTCATGCCGACTATCCGCCGATTGACATCGGTGTGATGGAGTTGAACCGCAATGCGGACAATTATTTCGCGGAAATCGAACAGGCGGCGTTCAGCCCGTCCAACATCGTGCCCGGCATCGGCTTTTCGCCCGACAAGATGCTCCAGGCGCGCATCTTCGCCTATGCCGACGCGCATCGCCATCGCATCGGCACCCATTATGAAGCGTTGCCGATCAACGCGCCGAAATGCCCTGTGAATCACTACCACAAGGATGGGGCGATGCGTTTCTTCGCCAATAATCCCAATCCCGCTGTCTATTATGAACCGAACAGCTTTGGCGGGCCGGTAGAGGACCATCGGTTCGATGAGCCACCGCTCAAAATTTCCGGCGACGCGGATCGATGGAATCATCGTGAGGGCAATGATGATTTCGTTCAGCCACGTGCGCTGTTCACCCTGTTCGACGACGGGCAGAAGGCGCGGCTGTTCGCCAATATTGCTGTCGCCATGGGCGACATCCCCGACTTCATCGAGGAACGTCAGTGCAAATTGTTCGATCAGGTTCATCCCGATTACGGAGCAGGCGTGCGATCGGCGCGCATAGCTTTCAAGGGGCGCAACCCTTCCATCTCCGCACCAACGGATAAGACGATGGCTGACGCATCAGCCTGACAAGGTCGATGCATTCGAACAAGTCTGCTCCCTCCACTCTTCCAGTGGGGGGAGCAGACTTCATCATTCTTTGTCAGCCGGGTAGCTGTGAGCAAATTTTAACGTTATGGCTCTATCGAAGGTTGGAACATGCAACGTTCCAACTCTCACCTTTCTTTTACCTTATTTTCTCTGGTATTCACTGGAGGAATCTATTTTGTCGCGGCAACTTGCGCCTTGCTGTTGTCGCGCTTTGAAGGTGGCCTAGCTTTCATTTGGGGTGCCAACGCCTATGTGATGGCAAAACTGTTGACCACCCGTGCTCGACGCTGGCCCACCATCATCGTGGCTTGTGGTTTGGCCAGTGCGCTCTCTACCAGCCTGTTCGGCATGGGGCCGGTCGCGGCTATTCCGATGGCGGTCATCAACATGGCCGAAGCGTTGATCGTAGCGCTGATCTGCCGCCATTATCTGACCGACCGGCCAGTGATCGGCGCTACCCGGTCGCTACTAGTCTTCATCATAGCCATATGTGCTGTCGCGGATGTGGTCACCGCCATTCCGGCGGCGATGGTGGCATCATTGTTGACGCCGGTGTCGTTCGGCGCGTCTTGGGTACAATGGTATACAGGGCACGCGCTGGGTGGACTGATCTGTGCCCCAATATTGGTTATGTTGATGCAGGGCGAGTTCCGCCGCTGGCGGCGTGACACATCCAGGGCGGGCAAGATTGAGGCGATCATTCTGCTGGCATTATTCACGTCGATGATCATGTATATCTTCTACTGGGCGCAGCATCCTATGCTGTTTGCGCCGCTATTGCCGCTGGTTCTGATTGCTTTTCGCGTCGGACATATGGGGACCGCGGCCTCGATCATCATTCTCGCGCTCTTCGGCGGTATCGCAACCCTGTCAGACGTAGGGCCACTTACGCTGGTGTTCGAGGACATGGGGGAGCGCATACAAGCATTCCAATTTTACCTGGCAAATTGTTTTCTACTGTCGATGCCGGTTGCGGCCGAATTGAACGGGCGGCGGCGGCTATTTCAATTGCTACGCGAAAGTGAGGCCCGCTATCGGGCTATCGCTGAACACAGCGGCGATGTGGTCCTTAATATCAGCGTAACAGGCGTGATCGAATATGCTTCGCCTTCCGCTGTCGAACAGGTTGGGTGTGCGCCGGAATTGCTGGTAGGGCAAGCTGCCGCCAATCTGGTCGACCCACAGGATCGGCATCAGGTAATTGCGGCGCATCGTCGTGCCCTGATGCGGCCGGGATCGATCCACACGGTCGAATTTCGGCCACTCGTGTCGATCGCTGCGATGGAATGGTGCGAAATGGTGATGCGTGCGGCGGTTGATGAGCGGGGCCATGCGAACGGTGTCATCAGCACGATTCGTGACATGTCGCGCCACAAAGCACGACAGCGCGCGTTGCAACAGGTCGCTGCGCGCGATTCATTGACCGGCGCGGACAGCCGCCGCGCCTTCCTCGAAAAGCTGGAAGCCGAGATATTGCGCACGCGGCACGGCGTTCGGTCCAGCCTACTGCTGATCGACATTGATCATTTCAAGGCGGTCAACGATCATCATGGTCACGGTGTCGGGGATGAAGTTCTGACCGCTTTCGTCGATAGGCTGAGGCCAGGGCTTTCCGTCCTGGAAAGTATCGGGCGGCTAGGCGGCGAGGAATTTGCGATATTGCTGCCCGACTGCGACATTGATCGCGCAAGCTTGTTGTGCGAAAATTTGCGCGCGCGATTGAGTGATCCTATTCCAGTGTCTGGTGGGAAAAAAATAGGTATAACCTTCAGCGCCGGGCTTGTGGAACTGGATGACACCTCGACCCGGTCGGCGATGCTCGAAGCCGCAGACAAGGCTTTGTATCGCGCCAAGCATAGTGGTCGCAACTGCCTGCGTCTTGCCGCCTGAATGGGCTGCGCTATGGGTTGCAAAAAAGGCGAATGTAATGTTGTAACCTAAGATGAGTTGGCCTATGTGGTGTTCATGACTTCCAACTTGCGCCAAGCCTTACTCAATGGTCGTGTCGATCGCATCGCGATGGCGTTATCGGGTCTGTGCGTTGCGCATTGCTTTGTTACTGCCGTGGTGCTTGGCGTATTGGCCAGCGCGGGGGGCATTTTCGAAAGTCCGCTTTTCCACGAAGTCGGCCTGACGCTGGCGATCCTGTTGGGCGCGATTGCGCTCGGCCATGGCGCGATGGTTCACCGTTTCATGATGCCTGCCGCGATCGGGTCGCTTGGCTTGGGTGTAATGGCAGGTGCGATGACCATGGACCATGGTTGGCAGGAAAGCGTCTATACGCTGATTGGCGTTGCCATCCTTGCCTTGGGTCACGACCTCAATCACCGCGCCGGGCGCTAGGCCCGGCCATTCTCGTGCCGCCGCTTTTCAAAGCGGGTTCTGGCTATTACGATGTTCTCCCTTTACCCAACGCACCGTGCCGGTGCTGGCGCGCATAACGACGCTCTCGGTTGTCAGCTTGCCGCCGGGCAGGCGTTTGACCCCGTCAAGCAGTGATCCGTCGGTGACGCCCGTAGCGGCAAAGATGCAATCACCCTTGGCCAGTTCCTTGAGGTCATAAATCTTGTCGAGGTCGGTGATACCCCATTTACGCGCGCGTTGCTTTTCATCCTCGTTGCGGAATAGCAGCCGTCCTTTGAACTGACCACCGACACAGCGCAGCGCCGCGCAGGCCAGCACGCCTTCAGGTGCGCCACCTGATCCCATATACAGGTCGATCGTCGTTTCCGGGTCAGTGGTGGCGATCACCCCCGCCACGTCACCATCGGGGATCAGCATGATGCCGCACCCGATTGCGCGTAACTCCGTGATCAGTCGCTCGTGGCGCGGTCGATCCAGAACGCACACGATGATGTCGCTCGGCTCCACGCCCTTGGCGGCGGCCACGGCCTCGACATTCTCTTTGGCCGATCGGTTGAGGTCGATCACGCCATCAGGATAGCCGGGGCCGACGGCCAGCTTGTCCATATAGACGTCGGGCGCATTCAGCAGTCCGCCTTCCTCGGAAATAGCGAGCACGGCCAAAGCGTTGGGGCCAGCCTTGGCGGTGATGGTTGTCCCCTCCAGCGGATCGAGCGCGATGTCGATTCGCGGGCCGGTGCCGATCGCATTGCCGACCTTCTCGCCGATGTAGAGCATCGGCGCTTCGTCACGCTCACCCTCACCGATGACGACGGTGCCGTCCATATACAGGTCGTTGAAGGCCAGGCGCATAGCTTCGACGGCGGCGGCATCGGCGGCCTTCTCGTCACCCCGGCCGATCAGCTTCGACGCGGCGATCGCGGCCGCTTCGGTGACGCGGACCATTTCCAGCACCAATACCCGATCAAGGGGTGAATTTGCCTGTACCATCGTCATTCCTCTGCCTGTTCTTATGGCGCAGGCGATAGGCGTTTGCCCCAAATTTGTCGAGCAGCATGGGCCATGATGCCGCCATGATTGCCTGCTCTTCTATGGTCATGCCCCGCCTGTCTCTCTCCGTAACATTGCTTGTCGCCTTTCATCCAGAGGTGGTCTTGGCGCGCGACGCCGAGTCCCTGATGGCGGCTTATCGCAACAAGACGCAGGTAATCCGGCGATGCGATCGAAGCGGTGATGCGATCGTCGTCTGCGGTGAGAGCCAAGCGGACCGCAATGCGCGCGAGCGGCTGCCGCTCCCCCGTAAAGAGCCGGACAGCGGCGCACCGATGCGGGGCGACACGCCACGTGCCTCGGCCGCGCCGGTGAAACAAGGCAGTTGTGGCGTATCCGGCGGGCAGGGGGCGGGCTGCGTCGGTGGCCTGTCCGTCTTCAAGGCTGTCGGCGTGATCGGAAAGAGCATCACGGCGATCGTCGATCCCGATGCCGACCTGGCCCCGCCGCCGCCACTGCCCGATCGCTTCAAGGGCAGCGGGCAGCATTGAGTGGCAATCAGTCGAGAATGTGCATCACCATCGGCGTGCCAAGCAGGCTGTCCGACCCGGCGAGCCGTTCGAGCGTGTCGCGGATACAGCGTTCCTCGCCAGCATGGGTGACGATTGCCACCAGCACGCCGTCATCCTCATGCGTGCCGCGCTGGATCATGCTTTCGATCGATACGCCGGCGTCGCGCGTGGCGGCGGCGATCTCCGCCAGTACGCCGGGACGATCCTTGACCATGAAGCGGAGATAGGTGCGACCGATGCGCGCGCCGGCGTCGGCCGTGTTCTGCGGTGTCAGGGCGGCGACCGGCATGGCGAAGGCATCGCCATATTCGTCGCGCGCCACGTCGATCAGGTCGGCTACCACCGCCGACGCGGTCGGACCATCGCCCGCACCACGCCCCTGGAAAAAGAGGCGGCCGACGAAATTTCCCTCGGCCACGACGGCGTTCAGCGACCCGTCCACATGGGCGAGCGGGTGGTCGAGCGGGACCAACATCGGGTGAACACGCTGGAACAGGCCATCCGCGCCATTTTGCGCCATGCCAACCAGGCGGATGCGGAAGCCCAACGCAGCGGCCTCGGCAATGTCGGCGGCGATGACGTCGCGGATGCCTGTAATGGCAACCGCATCGAAATCCAGTTCGGTGCCGAATGCCAGGCTTGCGAGGATTGTCAGCTTGTGCGCCGCATCCACCCCATCAATGTCGAAGCTGGGATCGGCTTCGGCATAGCCCAACTCCTGCGCTTCCTTCAGAACCTCGTCAAAGCTCCGGCCTTCCTTCTCCATCGTCGTCAGGATATAATTGCAGGTGCCGTTGAGGATGCCATATACGCGCGAAATCTCGTTGGCGGCGGCCCCTTCGCGCATCCCTTTGATGACCGGGATGCCACCCGCGACCGCCGCTTCATATTTCAGCGCGATGCCGCCCTTTTCCGCAAGGCGGGCGAGGTCGAGGCCATGATGCGCCAGCATCGCCTTGTTCGCCGTGACGAACGGCTTGCCAGCGATCAGGCACTGGCGCGCCAAGGTAAGGGCGGGGCCGTCCGATCCGCCGATCAGTTCCACCACCACGTCGACATCGTCGCGGGTAGCGAAGCTGTTCATATCGTCCACCCATTCATAAGGTGACAGGTCTACCCCGCGATCCTTGTTCCGATCGCGTGCGGATATAGCGACGATCTGAATCGGGCAGCCCGCGCGCCGGGCAATCAGGTCGCCATTGGTGTTGAGCAGCCGAATGACCCCGCCGCCCACCGTACCGAGACCGACGAGCGCAACGCGCAACGGGGCATGGCGGTGCAGATTGGTCATGGCGGCGTCACTTTCTTGGCGAAGATGATGAAAGCCGGGCTGATAGCCGCCCGCGCCCACGGGTCCAAGCAAAAGCTGCCCTCCTCGATCATTGCGCTATGCGGGTCCGTCCGCATGGCCCCAGCGCCTCGATCACCAAGCGATAGTCGGCGCGCGCTGCCTCCGCGTCAGCCACGGCCAGCGTGCGGACCGCGCGGGCGGGCAGGACAGGGGGCAGGCTGCACGCCAGCCGATACCAGAGCAGCGTTCCGGGCTCTGGGGCCCGCGCAGCTTCGTCGACGATTTCGCCCAACGCTACGGCCCAGCGCGGCGGCTGGCCCGGACGACGCAACACCGACAGCGATACCGGGTCGCCATTTTCGGTTCGCAGGAAAATCTGCGTTTCTCCCTCGCCCGCGATCGTACCGGCTACATGGAAGGCGTCACCCAAGCCCAATATGCGGGGCGGCGCGTCAGGAGCCACCAGCGCGGAAAGGGCGGACTTTACCCTGTCTATGTCGACGGGCGTCGCTGGGATCTGGGCGTCAGGTGCGATGAGCTGGATTTCACCTGGGCGCGTGCCGGGGCGAGCGAAGACCAGGAACGATGCCTTTTTAAGTTTGGGTATCTTGCCGCGCGCGTCCAGCGGGGCATCGTAGAGATAGGTTACAAGGGGGCTGATTCCCGCCTCGCCGCGAATCAGGCTCGTTACATCTGCCTCGATAAAGAGCCGTTTATGGCCCGGCGGCACCCCCTGCGCCTGATCGGGCTTCAAAGCGATGATGTTGCGAATTCGCACATGGGCGACCATCGGCGCTTGGTCCGCGAAGTCGATGAGATCAGCATAAGAGAGCCGTGCTGGTTGCGCTATCACTGATCGCGGCTGCGCCAAAGCCGGAGAAATGGCGCTATTTGCGGCTAAAATGAGGCATGGCGCGAGCAGGTGGCGGATCAGCATAGCGGGTTTCATAATCAGCTTCGTCCTGTGTTATTGGCCAGTGGCAAGGATGTCACAGGCAAGTCATTCCTATATGAAGTGGTAACCGCAAATGAACATAACGATAAAGTGTTTGCGTGCCGCGATGCACCGCGATAGGAGTTTGCGCGGTAGCAAATAGAAGGACAGGGGCCAAAGCTGACCGGGAGGACCCGGACGGTTAGGGTCGTTTTTGGCTGATTTGTAGAACCCATTGGTAAGATGAGTTAAGGAGTGTCGTTGCTGAATGGCCTATGCTGACCACTCGGAAGGATCGAGTCGCACGATATCGATCATCATCGTCGCCCTGATTCACGCTGTTCTTGGCTATGCCCTCGTCTCCGGTCTTGGCATGAAATATGTCAAACAAGCGGCAGAACAGCTGAACGTGATCGACGTTAAGGAGGAACCGCCACCACCGGACGAAGAGCCGCCACCACCGCCGCCAGATCGACCGATCGAGCCGCCGCCGGTTGTCGCGCCGCCACCGATCGTGCAGACTCCGACCCCTGCGCCGCCGATTCAGACGGTCCGGACGCCCCCGCCGGTGTTCAATCCCGTTCCGGTCGCAGCGCCACCGCCGCCGCCGCCTGCTCCGCCCCCGCCGCCTCAGGCTGCAACGCGGGCTTCGCCGCGCAGCAACCCTGGCAGTTGGTTGGGTGACGCCGACTATCCGACCCGCGCGCAGCGCGAAGAGCGTTCGGGTACGGCTGGGTTTCGCTTGGATATTGGTGCCGACGGTCGCGTGACCAACTGCACCATCACTTCGTCGACCGGTCATTCCGATCTCGATGAGGCGACCTGCCGCCTGCTGCCGCGTCGCGCACGCTTCAAGCCGGCCAAGGGTTCCGATGGTAACGAAATGCCCGACACGTATAACGGTCGTATCACTTGGCGTTTGCCGGAATAATTCAGAACGGGAAAGCGGGCGCGCCGCGCCGCTTTCTCCTCGCTTGATCTCATTGAGAGGGAAGTCTTGATCATGTTGAACTCCATCATTGCGGCCGCTGCCGCACCCGCTGCGGAAGCCGCGAACCCTTACGGCCTTATGGAAGCCCTCGATCAGGGCGGCGTCATCGCCTGGGCAACCTTCATCATTCTCGTCAGCATGTCGGTCGGCACCTTCTACGTGCTGTTCACCAAGCTGATCGAACAGCAGAAGGTCATCAACCAATATAAGAAAGTCCGTGCGACCTTCTGGCGCGCGAACAGCCTCAAGGAAGGTTCGGCCAAGCTGGAGAAGAACTCGGCCTACAAGCAGATTGTCGATGACGGCATTGCCGCTCAGGAACAGCATGCCAAGCTGACCGATCCCGTCGAAGCCCATGACTGGCTGCACGGTTCGCTGGCCCGTTCGGAAAACGCCGTCAACTGGAAGCTGGGTGGTGGTCTCGCCTTCCTCGCCACCGTGGGTTCGACCTCGCCGTTCGTTGGTCTGTTCGGTACGGTTGTTGGTATCTACCGCGCGCTCATCAAGATCGGTGCATCGGGTCAGGCGTCGATCGACGCGGTTGCCGGTCCCGTTGGTGAAGCGCTGATCATGACCGCTCTGGGTCTGGTCGTCGCGGTTCCCGCCGTGCTTGCCTACAACTTCCTGCAGCGCCGTAACAAGGCGATCGCCGAGAACCTGTCTTCCTTCTCGACCGATCTGCTGGGTTACATGGTTTCGAACGGTGCCGTTAAGCCGGTCGTTGGTACGCCTGCCCCCGCCCAGGTTGGCAAGCCGGTTCCTGCGGCTGCCACCAAGGCCTGATCAAGGATGGGAGCCGGAGCGCGCATGTGGCGCGTCTCCGGTTCCCAAGACCGCCGCTCATCGCTCGCGGTCTAAAATGACAGACATGTTAGGATACTGATCAATGGCAATGAGCGTTGGTGGCTCCGGCGAAGAAAAGCCGATCACAGATATCAACACGACGCCGCTCGTCGACGTCATGCTGGTGCTTCTCATCATCTTCCTGATCGCCGTCCCTGTCGTTCTGCAGACGGTCGAACTGGAGCTTCCCAAGGTCGCGTTCGAACCGACCACGACCAAGCCTGAGAACGTCTCTCTGTCCATCATGGCGGACGACGCTGGCAATTGTGAAGTCTATTGGAACATGACGAAGGTCAATTCCACGGATCTGCTCAATCGCGCCGTCGCAAAGCTTGAAGCGGACATCAAGCGGGTCGGTGGGATCGAGAATATGACACCGGAGGATCTGCCTGAAGTGCATATCCGCGGCGACATCAATACCCCTTATCGTTGCATCGGTGGTACGATCTACACGATGCAGCGCGCCGGTTTCCCGAAGGTGGGCTTCATTTCCGAGCCTGAACCTGGCCAGGGCACCGTTCGTCTGTAAACCGTCGCCCAAACCGTCGGTAGTAAGTGATTTCTAGGAGTATCGCCCCATGGCAATGAGCGCCGGTAACGACGATGGCGAGCCGATGATGGAAATGAACACGACGCCGTTGATCGACGTCATGCTCGTGCTCCTCATCATGTTCATCATCACCATCCCGATCCAAACCCATGCGGTGAAGATCGATCTGCCGCAGTCCTCGACAAACGATGCCCCCATGGTTGACCCGGTGAAGAACAAGGTTGCGATCGACGCGGCCGGGATCATCACATGGAACGGGTCGCCGATCGACCTGCTGACTCTGCGCCAATATCTGCAGCAGTCTCTGCGCCTGCCCGTCGAGCCGGAACTCCAGTTCCAGCCCAACGCGCAGACCCGTTATGTGACTGTTGATGAAGTGTTGGCCGAGATCAAGCGGGCTGGCGTGACCAAGCTGGGCTTTGTCGGCAATGAACAATATGGTAATTTCTAAGGCTTCATTCTCCCTTCCAGACTGCATCGGGGCTTTCCTGATCGGCGGGGTGGAAGGAAGACAGAGTCGAGGAATAGCTGGACTATCCAGGGGTCGCCATTGGCGGCCCCTTTTTTCTTGCCCAAGGCTCATGCCCACGACTAGCCTTGCTGGACGGCGATGCCTTTAACCTTTTCGTCACCTCGATCCCCGACAATGGCATTGGGTGGAATGACATATAAGCCATGGGTGCCGACCGACCAAATCAAGCAAGCCACAAGGCCCGTGCCGCTGAACGTCGCCATGTGCGGATCAGCGTGAAAGTCCGGCGTTCCGGCGAAACCTGGGTCAAAAGTGTCATCGCCGATCTGTCGGTGACTGGCTTTCGGTTGCAAAGCTTCATGAAGCTTTTGCCGGGCGGCGAATTATGGATCATGCTGCCTGGCTTCGAAGGGCGTCGTGCGCGTGTTCTCTGGACGCGAGGCCATGAAGCGGGTTGCGCCTTTGAACAGCCGTTGCACCCGGCAATCCTCGATCATGTCGTGAAACTGCATGAGGCCGGCATTCGCGCCTGACGCGATAGCCCTGTCTCCGCCATCAGGAGATCGTGACATCCTGAAATTGCAAGCTGGCGAGACGGGCATAAAGGCCACCCTGCGCCACAAGCGCTCCATGATCGCCTTGTTCGACGATCCGCCCTTCATCCATGACGATGATCCGGTCAGCGGCGCGCACGGTTGCCAGACGATGGGCAATGACGATCGTGGTTCGCCCCAGGATCAACCGCCCCAAAGCATCCTGTACCAACCGTTCGGACTCCGCATCGAGCGCGGACGTCGCTTCATCCAGCAGCAGGATAGGGGCATCGCGCAGCAAGGCCCGCGCAATCGAAAGCCGTTGACGCTGGCCACCCGACAGACGCGCACCGTCCTCGCCCATGAACGTGTCCAGTCCCTCCGGCAGGGCACGCAGAAAGCTTTCCGCATTGGCGGCGCGGGCTGCCGCCCAAATCTCGTCATCGCTGGCGTCCCAGCGGCCATAGCGCAGATTATCGCGCGCTGAGGCGGCGAAGATGATGCTGTCCTGCGGCACCATTGCCATCATGGCGCGCGCTGCGGCTGGATCGGCGTCGGGCAAGGCCACGCCATTTAACCGCACTGAACCCCGGTCTGGATCATAGAAGCGCTGCGCCAATTGGATCAACGTCGTCTTGCCCGCACCCGACGGCCCCACGACCGCCACTGTCTCGCCTGGTGCGATGTCGAGCGTCACCCCATTCAGCGCTGCCTGATCGGGACGGGTGGGATAATGGAAATAGACATTGTCGAATGTCAGGCGTGCGCCATTGGCTGTGACCGGGATCGGCGTTGGGACCACAGGGGGCAATATGTCGGGCGTAGCGCTCATCAATTCATGCAGACGGCTCGCTGCGCCCGCGCCGCGCAACAGGTCACCCCAGCTTTCGGACAGCGAACCGAACGCTCCTGCGACCAGTCCGCCGGTCAAGACGAATGCGGCGATGCTGCCGCCCGATAGTCGGCCGGCCGCAACATCGAGCGCACCCTGCCACATGACAGCGGTGATTGATCCGAACACCAAAGCGATCACTACCGCCGTCATGATCGCGCGCAGGGCGATCCGGCGGCGGGCGGTCGCGAAACCGGCTTCAACCGTTGCGTTGAACCGCATTGCCTCCCGCGCCTCCTGACCGAAGGCTTGTACGATCTTCATCGCGCCCAGCACCTCGCTGGTGACGCTGCCGACATCGGCCAGCCGGTCCTGGCTGGCGCGCGACAGGCCGCGCACCTTGCGACCCAAGCTGATCAACACCAGCAGGATGATGGGAATGCCGAGCAGAAGTAGCGCGGCTAGTTTCGGGGCCAGCGCGAACAGGTAGATCAGCCCGCCCGCACCCGTTACGAGGTTGCGCAGTGCGACCGATACGGTCGATCCCACCACCTGTTCGACGATGGCGGTGTCGGCGGTCATGCGTGACGCGATTTCCGACGGACGATTTTCTTCGAAGAAGCGCGGTGCCTGTCGCAGCAGATTTGCCTGGGTCGCGCTGCGGATGTCTGCAACAACTCGTTCGCCCAGCCAGGACACGAAATAGAAGCGCAGCGCACTGGCGAGCGCCAGAATGATGACGATCAGCAGCAGATATTCGAACCAGCGGCTGATGTCGCCCCCACCCATAAACCCCTTGTCGATCACCAGCCGGAAGCCGCTGGGAATGCCGAGCGTCGCTGCGGACGAGACGATCAGCGCGGCCAACGCCCCGCTAATCCGCCCCGGATAATGACGCGCAAAGCTCCACAGCATCGCCAGGCTGCCAAGGGCGGGGCGCGCGTCGGCGCGGGGGGTGGTGTTTGGGGCATCCTCCATGTGCGGCGCTTAGCAGGCTGCCCCTAAAGCCTCAATGGGGCGTCCTGCCCATGGGTGCGATGGTCCCGGCGAGGTGGAACAAGCGGTCCGTGTCGCCTTGGCCCGTCAACGCATAGGCCATGGTGCCCACCTCCCAATAGGCCACGACTTCACCCGCGCGTCGGGTGACCAGCGGCGTTGCCTCGGCAGGTGTTTCGGCACGGTCAGCGAATAGGGACAGGTTTTCCTCTCGCGGTGTCACGATCGTCATGGCGATGGCGGGACTATCGGTTGTGGGGAAGACTTGCACGTCCGTCACGCGCCAGTCGTCGGGCAATGAAGGCATGACGATTCCGGTCGACCGTTCGATTTCCTGCGGATCGAAGATGGCGCTCTCAATCTGCGACGCCATGTCCTGCCGCAACAGTCCGGCTCGACGCGAGGCGGCGGCTTCGTCGAGAAAGCTGCTTGCCTGCGCGCTTTGGGAAAATTCGCTCAACTCGCCGCGCGTGATCCAGCCAGTGGCGAGCAAAGCGGCAATCGCGGCCGCCCGGCGCACACGCCGCCACGTCCGCTCATCCTCATTGTCGTTGGCAACAGGTGCCGTCAGGTCGCGGCGGCGGCCGACCAACGTTCCTTTCGTCCCATCGCGCATCAGGCGAAAGTCAATATGCGGCCATCGCACGCGCCACCGCCGCGCGACGATCCGTTCGCCGGGCCGCGCCGCATCGTCCAGCAGGACGACGCCATTGGGGGACAATCGCGCAAACAGGCTGTCCGCCGCGCCCCGTACCAGTGGATGCACGCTCCAGGGCGGGCCATCGATGATGATCATGTCAATCTGTTCGGGCACGCGCTCCAGGGCATACCAGCGACCGGGCCAGTCTGCGCTCTCATGCGTCAGTGGCGCATGAGAGATGTCGGCATCGATCGCGTGATCGGCCAGCCACTGGCGCGTCGCATCAACAAAACCGCCATGCTGGTCGAAACTATGGAGCCGCCCACCGCCATGTAACTGCAATGCGCGCGCTGCGATCAGCGAGGACGCGCCCGCGCCCAGTTCCACCACATGGGCCGGACGCACCCGCGCAATCTCCCGTACGATATGGCGCAGGAAGCCGACATCGGCTTTCCAGCTTCCCAGATGGGGCAGCGCGTCATGCGGCAGGCCCAATTCATCGAGCAGAGCCCGCTTGTCTGCTGGCCGTCCGCCCGACAGGCTGGCGAGCAGCCATGGCCAGCCGATGGCACCGAAGCCGATACGCCACGCCATGTCCGCCAGGCGGCGCGACCGGCTGCCCATTGCGGTGGTGGCTTCATGAAGGGACAGGAAGCCGGTCAGATCGCGAGATGTCACGGGAAAATATGCTCCTTATAGGATCGCGGGACTATGCCGGACCTTGTGTTTCGCTCATATGACGCTCTGCTATGCGGGAAACCCCATTACGCAGGAAAGCAAGATGATCCGTATGATGTCCGCGACCGTCGAACGTTGGCCGGTGGCGGGGGCGTTTGTCATAAGCCGGGGAGCCAAGACTTATGTCGATGTCGTGGTCTGTACGGTCGAAGATGGCACGCATGTCGGCCGGGGCGAAGGCACGCCCATATATTATGAGGGTGAGAGTGCGCAAAGCTGCGTCGCGGCCCTGCAAGCCTATACAGGGCCACTCGACCGTAAAGCCCTGCTGACCATGATGCCGCGCGGCGCGGCGCGCAACGCGCTCGACTGCGCTTTATGGGATATTGAAGCGAAGCGGGCAGGCGCGCCGGTCTGGCAATTGGCGGGTTTAGCACAGCCCATGCCGCTACCGACGGCCTATACCATTAGCCTGGGCGACCCAGATCGGATGGAGGCGGATGCACGTATGGCGGCAGCGCGTGGTTTCGTCCTCCTTAAATGTAAGCTGATGGGCGAGGGCGATCAAGACCGCATTGCTGCCGTCCGGCGGGGCGCGCCCACCATACGGCTGATCGTTGATGCCAATGAAAGCTGGCACGACCGCGATATCAGCAAAGAAACGGCTGACCTGGCATCGCTGGGGGTGGAGATGGTCGAGCAGCCCGTTATTCGTGGACAGGAGGCGCGGCTTGTCGGCGTTCAGGCGTCGCTGCCGTTCTGCGCGGATGAAAGCTGCCACACGCGCGCCGATCTTGATCGATTGGCAGATTTCGATGCCGTCAATATCAAGCTCGACAAAGCGGGTGGGCTGACCGAGGCATTGGCGCTGGCACAGGAAGCGCGCGAACGTGGTTTCCGGCTGATGGTGGGGTGTATGCTTGGCACGTCGCTGGGCATTGCACCGGCTGCGCTGGTCGCGCAGAGTGCGGACTGGGTCGACCTGGACGGTGCGCTGTTGCTGGCCAAGGATCGCGTTGATGGACTGGTCATGCAGGATGGCCTGCTTAAGCCCGGAACCCTCTGGGGCATGGGCCAATAGGCCCGCGGCTCAATAGCCCAATGTCAGCCCGACCGCATAATATTTCGGTCCGGCATTGGCCTTCGCCCGAACCTTGGGCAGGATCGGTAGCGCCAGCGTGGCGTAGGGGCGCACATTCTCACCGCTGAACCGCGCGCCTGCACCGATCGTCGCGGAAAGGGGGATGCTGTAGCTCGCTTCCACCCGACCGTAGAGTTTGGTTTCGCCATCGCGCAGATAGACGCCCGCGCCAGGGGTCAGGCTGAAGCCCGCAAAGCCCATGGCATAGCCCGCGCCCAGTTCCGTCCCCCAATGGCCGTCCGCGCGCGCGTAATTGCCCTCAATCCCCAAGCCTTCGGCATGGGCCACGCCGGGCAGCAAAAATGCAAGGAAGGGCAGGAGGGCGAAGCGATAAAGGGTCATGGGCCCGCCGCTATGGCGCGTTCCCGCGACGGGCAAGCCGCGCGGGATGAGCCGAGTCGAGATTACGACAAGCCGTGCTGTCCAACTCAGCTATCCACCTGGCGCACGGGTTGCACATCGGGATAAGGCATTACCATCCGTCCGTCCGGGGCCGCGGTAAAGCTGGTCTGGGTCGGATAGGCGAACTCGATGCCACGTTCATTGAACTGGCGCAGGATCGCAAGGCCGATCTTGTGGCGGATGACGTAGATAGAATCCCAGTCGGGCAAATAGACGTCGAACTCCACTTCAAAGTCCAGGCTGGACGCACCGAAGCCGACAAATCCCGATCGCACGAAACTCGCGCCCAGATCGCTAATGATCGCCTTCAATATGTCGGGAATCTGCTCCGCGACATCTGGCGGCGTCTGATAGATGACGCCGATCGCGAACTTGATGCGGCGATGGTCCAGCGTGAAATAGCTGGTGATTTCCTTTTGCATCAGATTGGCGTTGGAAATAACCTTCTTCTCACCCGTAATGGCGCGCAGGCGCGTGGATTTGAGGCCGATTTTCTCCACTGTCGCGGTCGTCTGGTCGTAGTTGATGGTTTCGCCTCGGCGAAACGGCTTGTCGAAGATGATCGAGAGGGCGGCAAACAGATCGGAAAATATGCCCTGTGCTGCAAGGCCGATGGCGATACCGCCAATACCCAGGCCGGCAACAAGGCCGGTGACATTGACCCCCAGATTGTCGAGTACGACGATCGTCGCCACCGCGAACAGAGCGAAGCTGACCAGAATACGGATAAGCCCCATCGCATTGGCAAGCGTTTCACCGCCCCCATCCTGCGCCAGGGTTTTACGTTCGATCAGCCCTAGGATGATCTCTCTCGCCCAGAGCGCTGCTTGCCATACGGCGGCGATGGTGAAGAGAAAGGCGACGGTTCTGTACAACGCCGCAGGTGCATCGGCATAGCCAACCACCAGCCGCGCCGACACCATGATCATGAAAAAATGCGTCGTGCGGGCGGCGGCGCGGCCCAGGACATTGGTGTAGCCTAATGGGTCGCCGCGCGTTCCCTTATGCCGCTTGCCGATACCTCGCAGCGCAGTGAGCGTCAGGTAGATTACGATACCTGCACCCATCGCGATCAATATCTGAACATAGTGCATCGCCAGCCAGTCGCTGGTGGATCGCCACATTTCGCCCAAATCGGGTGGGCGCACCGTGATGACGGGGTCAGCGGAGGGTTTTGTATCGGCCATGCTATCCTGTAATCTGGTGGTTGACGTCAGGCCGCCGCTGCCCGCGGGGCGCAATCCGCCAATGTGTCGAGAAACGCGATCAGTCCGCGCTCTTCACGGGACAGATAGCGTGTTCGGCGCGGCAAGCGAAGCCCCTCGCGCCATTCATCCTGACCGTCCTTGCATAGGGCGATCAGCGCAGGGTGAATATAGGATTTGCGGCTGATCGCGGGTGTATTGCCCAAGGCCAGGGCCACCGGCTCTATCATCTCCTTCAGCGAGACATGCCCGGCAGCGAGGGTTTCGAACGCGATCGTAGACGCCCCCCCCAGGTACGGAAATGCTTGGCGGTGAACGGCCCGCCCATGGCATCGGCGATATAGGCATTGACGTCGCTCGACGTGATCGGCCGTGCCTCGCCATCCTCGTCCAGATATTGAAACAGATGCTGGCCCGGCAGATCCTGCACCTGCCGCACGAAGCGCAGCAGGCGGCTGTCGGTGACGGTCAGTTGCAGTTCCTTGCCCGACTTGGCGCGATAGCGCAGCGTCAACGACCGGCCGTTGAGGTCGAGGTGGCGGCGGCGCAGCGTCGTCGCGCCGAAACTCTTGTTCGTCGTGGCATACTGTTCGTTGCCGACACGCAATTTGGCGAGGTCGAGCAAGCGGATGACGGCGGCAATGGTGCGATCCTTGCGCAGGCCCCGCTTGGACAGGTCCGCTTCCAGCCTCGCGCGCAACTTGGGCAGGGCGCGCCCGAAATTAGGACATCCGGCATATTTCTCCGCCTCGCGCGCGGCACGAAAGTCGGCATGATAGCGATATTGCTTGCGCCGCTTGTCGTCATAGCCGGTCGCCTGGATGTGGCCATAAGGCGAGGGACAGAACCAGCAGTCGCGATAGGCGGGCGGCAGGGCGATCGCGTTCAGCCGGTCGATCTCATCCCGGTCGGTGATCCGTGCGCCATTGGCATCACGATAGGCCCAGCCCCGTTTCAGCGCGCGGCGCGTGATGCCGGGCACGCTGTCATTGGCATGAATTATGGCGGTTTGGGGCATGGCGTCCTTCTCGTCTCCCCAAACCCGCCTTTCGTCGCTTCGTTCCGCAACCATGGCGGCTGCAGCCCGTTAAGCGGCCATTCCCCCATGTAGGAGACACCCATGTCCGCCATCGAAAACAGCCATATTCTCATCATCGCCACCGACGGGTTCGAACAATCCGAACTGTTCGATCCGCGCAACATGTTGATGAAAGCTGGGGCCAAGGTGAGGCTGGCCTCGCCCGAAAGCGACCCGATCCAGGGCATGAAGCATGATGAGAAGGGTGATACCATCACGCCGGACATCACACTCGATGCCGTTTCCATGGACGATTATGACGGGCTGATCCTGCCCGGCGGCGTCGCCAATCCCGATACGCTGCGCGTGAATGAAAAGGCGATCGCGCTCATCCGTGCTTTTGCCGACGCCGGCAAGCCCGTCGCCGCCATCTGCCATGGTCCCTGGCTGCTGATCGAGGCGGGCGTAGTGAACGGCCGCACCGTCACGTCCTGGCCTTCGGTGCGTACCGACCTCACCAACGCCGGTGGAAAGTTTGTCGATCGGGCCGTTGCGATCGATGGCAATATCATCACCAGCCGTAACCCCGACGACATCCCTGCTTTTGTCGAAGCCTTTACGAAGGCCGTGACCGAAGGGGCCAGCGTAGCCGCCTGAACGATGTGCCGCCGCCCGGATGCCACGGCACCGGGCGGCGGCGCAACACCGACAGATGCGCAAGCGCCAGCGTGGCGCATAATGTGCCACCGGCCAGCATGAGTGCCCGAACTTCCGGCGCTAAGACGGCGATCATAGCGGCCGCGCACGATCCCGCAATCGCCCATCCCAGTGCCCGGCCATCGCCGTCCGGCCCGCGCAGCCAGAACACGCATCCCCCCACGCCGACCAGATAGGCGCTGGCATACCGCAGCACCGCGACATCGGCCCCCCATAGCGGCAGCATCAACAAAAGCATCAGCACGATCCCGCCGCGCGTCAGCCGTCCCATGGCTGGCGCAAGCAGCGGATAGAGCAGCATCTCGCACGCCAGCACCGCCATCAGGATCGCCAGCGCGTCCGTTGGTCGCCCCGCGATGACGGCCACGGTGGCCGTCGCGCCCCAGGGGAGCAACCGATGTGGGGCCATGCGGATATGGCTGACCCAATCGCCCAGGCCATCGCGCCTCTCCCAGCGCCGATCGGCGAGGCGCAGTTGGAAGCCGCCCATTACGAACAGCGCGCCGATACCCGCCGAAAAAAGCTCCGGTGCGATCATCGGCGAAGCCAGCAGCAACCCCAGCAACAACCCATGCGCCAGACCCAGCGCCCGCAATTCTCCGTTCATGCAGGAACGCCCTGCCGCGCGACGAGCGCTGCGGCGAGATCCTGCCGCGCCGCCGCCTTGCGTTTGCGGGTCAGATAGGTGTCGAGGCCGATTTGCAGCGCCAACATCATGAAGATGAACGGCTGATAGGCGATACCCACGAACAGCGATCCGATCATATAGATGATATGCCCCTGTTGCAGCGCCAGCGCGAAGGGCGAAATCCAGGCTTCCTGCGGCCCGTCGCGCTTGCGGTAGAAGCGGCGGATCGATTCGGTGCGGATGAAGCAGATCAGATGGATGAGCGCCCAGACTGCAAAGCCGAAATAGCCCTGTTCGCCCAGCAGCTCGAAATAGGCGCTATGATAGGCGCGGCCCTTGTCAGTGACGATGCGGGTTTCCAGGCGACTGCCGCCGCTGTCGGTCACGACGCTGCGGGCGACATAGGTAAAACTGTTCTGCAGATAATTGTCGAACCCGCCGCCGCCCGGATGGTCCTTCACATAATCGAGCGTCCACATCCACACCGCGACACGGGTAGAGGCGCTTTCGTCGCCCTGATGATTTTCGATCGTCTGCATCCGCTGCGTGAAGCTGGTAGGCAGGAAGGGGATCGACACCAAGGCTGCGAACAGCATCAGCGGCCCGTAGACGAAGCGACGCGGCGAACGGATGAGCATCAGCCCGGCCAGAACGACGATGCAGATCAGTCCAGTGCGGGCCTCCGTGCCGATCGGCATCAACAGGCAGGCAAAGCACAGGCAATAGCAGAAGGCCTTCACCTTCCAGTCGGGCGGAAAGATGGTGCCATGTTTGGCCAGCCACAGGATCAGCGGGATCAGCGAGATCGCGACGCAACTGATGATGGAGCCTTCATATAGCCCGCTATTATTGTCGACCATAAGGTTGAGCACGCCATAGCCGCCGCCGGACAAGGCGGTCTTGAGACCGCCATTGATGATGATCGTACTGGCGCACAGGATCATGAAGACGGTCATCGCCTCGATTCGCAAGCGCGTGCGCAGCACCAGCGGCAGGAACACGCCGGCGATGATCGCCTTCCACACCCAATTCCATTTGGTCAATGCCTCGACCGGGAAATCGGCGGTCATGGTGGTATAGCCGCACCAGGCAAGCAGCACGAGCATCAGCCCCTGTCGCGCCGAGAATCGGCAATCCTTCTTGTCGTCCATCACCAGCCAGGCCCCCACCATCGCGCCAAAGGCGATGAAGGAGATCGGGATCGAATTGAGCAGGAAATAGGACAGGCGCTGGGGCGAGACGATGTCGATATAGGCATAGACCGCGACCAGCAGGAACGGCCGCTTGAACCCCATCAGAAAGAACACGCCCAGAAAGGCGAGGAAGAACAGGTCACGCATCGCCCGTCTCGCCCTCCGGCTCTGGATCGCGATCCAGGTCGGCGCGCGACAGCAAGCGCCAGGCCGTCAGCAGGATCACGCCATGGCTGACCAGCAAGGATAAGGTGTCGATCATTATGCGTTCTTGTTCCCGGTAGCCGCCTCATCTTCCTAGCGAGACAGAGTTGACGGGGCGTTAAACCTTTTTCGGCAGACAGGGCTGGCTATGACTCGCATCCTTCATGTGCTGGACCACAGCCTCCCGCTCCACAGCGGCTACACCTTTCGGACCCGTGCGATCCTGCGCGCGCAGATGGCGAAGGGCTGGGCGGTGCGTGGCATCACTGGCCATCGCCATGTCGCGCCGAAATCCCAGGAAGATCCGCCGCTGCTCGAAGAGGCGGTCGATGGCCTCCATTTCCATCGCACGCCGGGACAACCCGCGACCGGCAATCCGCTGATTCGCGAATGGCGCGACATAGCGGCGCATGCCGACGCGATCGAATCGCTGGTGCGCGACTGGCGGCCCGACATCATCCACGCTCATTCGCCCGTCCTCAACGCCATCGCGGCGCAGCGGGTCGCCAAGCGGCATGGCATCCCGATGATCTACGAAATCCGCGCTTTCTGGGAAGATGCGGCGGTCGGCAACGGCACGGGGACGCAGGGCAGCCCGCGCTATTGGCTGACCCGCCAGCTTGAAACCCATGCGGTGCGCGCGGCCGATGCGGTCGCGGTGATCTGCGAAGGGCTGCGCGGCGATCTGATCGCGCGCGGCATTGATCGGAACAAGATCATCGTGTCGCCCAATGGCGTCGACATGGAACAGTTTGGCGACCCCGTCCCGCGCGACCCTGCGTTGACAGCCGAGCTGGGGCTGGAGGGGGCCGATGTCGTCGGCTTCATTGGTAGCTTTTACGACTATGAAGGGCTGGACGATTTGATCGCGGCGATGCCGCGTCTCGTCCGTGCCCGGCCCAAAGCGAAGCTGTTGATGGTGGGCGGCGGCCCGCGCGAACAGGCGTTGCGCGAACAGGCGATGGCGTCGCCCTTTGCCGATCATATCATCTTCGTCGGCCGCGTACCGCACGACCAGGTCGAACATTATTATGCGCAGGTCGATATCCTTGCCTACCCACGCAAGGCGATGCGACTGACCGATCTGGTGACCCCGCTCAAGCCGTTGGAAGCCATGGCGCAGGGGCGGCTCGTCGCTGCGTCGAGCGTCGGCGGCCATCGCGAACTGATCGAGGATGGCGTTACCGGCACGCTCTTCGCGCCCGACGATCCGGCGAGCATTGCTGCCGCGCTTGCCGGGCTGTTCGCCGATCGCGCGCCCTGGGATGAACGCCGCGCCGTCGCACGCGCCTTTGTCGAGCGCGAGCGCAACTGGTCGGCCAATATCCTGCGCTACGAACCGGTCTACCAGCACTTGCTGGCCCAGGCCGACGGCGCGCGGGCGGCGGCCTGACGGCATATGGCGCCACGAGGATCAAGACCGGACCGGGCCATGGTGATGGCATCGCTGGGCGGCCTCGTCGCTGCGCTGGCGGTGTTGTTGACCCCGGTGGGGCTGATCGAAATGCTGGTGGCGTCCAGTGGGCTGAGCGAAGCGCTGCCCGCCGCCGCGCCGCCACTTGGCCTTAAGGCCCGAATACTGATCGCTCTTTTCGCCGCTATAATGGTGATGGGGATCATTTTGACGATGCGGCGCGACGCAACTGTGGCGACGGAACCAAGTGAAAAGAAGCAGCGCGTCGAACGCGCCAAGGGAGCACGAAAAATGGGTTTCGCATTTTCCAAATGGGCCGCGCTGGCGCGGGGCCGTTCCATCGAATCGATCGAGGGCGCACCGCCAACGCTGCGCCGCGCTGACGCCCATCCCGATGCGCCGGCGCGCGCACCGATCTTCGCCAGCCGCGACCTGAACGGTGTCGATATTTTCGCGCGCCCCGAATCAGGACGGCGCGGGCTGGTGGCGCAGGCCGTGGTGGACGCGCCTGCCATCCGGTCCACGCCGGATTTCCGTATGCCCGCCGCGCCCCTGCCGGTTGCCGAGGCGGACTTGCCCCAGCCCGCCTTCCTGCGCCCGGCCGCGCCCCTGATCGAGCCGGAGGCGGCAGAAGAGGCTGTACCGGCCATCGAAGCCAAGGCACCCCCGGCGCCCCTGCCAACCCCAGCGCCGCGCCCCTCGACCCAGGGGCTTACGATCGGCCAGTTGACCGAGCGGCTGGAACGTGGCCTGTCCCAGCGTCGCCGCACGGCATCTGACGATGGCATCCGGGTGCTGGCCGACATGCCGCCCGCCATGCCGGTGCCGGTGCGCGACACGCCCGATACCGACACCGACGCCGCATTGCGCGCCGCGCTGGGCACGTTGCGCAGCATGACCGGCCGGGCGCGCTAACTCTCCTACCATTCCTCGATCGTCAGCGCCGACAGCTCCACCCATAGGCCGTCGGCGCTGTCGCCCTCTCCATCGACGCAGATGTCGGCGACGAAATGGCGCGGCAGCACCCATTGCGCTTCGCTGAGGCCATCGAGCAGGCGCGCCTTTGCCGCCAGCGCCTCTGCCCCGCTGATCGACAGCCGCACGACATGGCGTCGCCCCTCGAACAGGGCGCTGGCCCAGGGGCGGCTCGCTGCCCGTTCGACGCGGGCATTGTCGCCCGCCCGCGCGAGCAATTGCGCCAGCAGGCGGGGCAGGGGGTCGGCCGTGCCTTTTCCTATTGCTTGATTTCGGATCAGGTTGCACGCGCGCAAACGCGGATCGATGCTTGTCATTGGCCTCTGCTCCTGCGATATGTGTTCATGAAATGTTCTACACGTCTCTTTATCCGTTCGCCCGGCTCGCGCCCGCCGCGCAGGTCGAAGACCAGCCGTGGATCGCGCACGCTGGCCCGCCCGAATGTGGTGGGCGGCATCTCGTGGCGGCGAAGGAATGTCTCGATCATGCGCAACAGCATCGGCCTCAATCTCCCCTGTCATGGCGACTCACCCCGCGCGAGCCGTTAGGTATATTCCTATCTCAAAGCCAATTTCCTACTTGTCTAGGAAAAATCTTATCAGTAATGGACGGATCATGGATGAATCGCAGGACGCTCGCACCGCGCTGGAACGGCTGATCGCCGACCGGGGGGAGAATTATGCCGATCTGTCCCGGCTGATCGGCCGCAACCCTGCCTATATCCAGCAGTTCATCAAGCGCGGGACGCCGCGCAAATTGGACGAGGATGACCGTCGCGTGCTGGCCCGCTATTTCGGCGTGCCCGAACAGATGCTGGGCGGGACAGCGGTGGCTCCCCTGACGGCAACGCCCGGTCGGATGCGCACCCTGCCCGCCGTGGTCGCCGTGCCTCGGCTGGCGCTGGGCGCGTCGGCGGGCGGCGGTACGCTGGACGAGGATGAGCGCGCGGCGGGCGTGATGGCGTTCGATGCGCACTGGCTGCGGCACTTGGGCGTGCGGCCCCAGCGCGTGTCGATCATCCGCGTCGATGGCGAATCGATGGCCCCGACGCTCAGCGATGGCGACGACATCATGGTCGATCATGATGATGACGCCCTGCGGCTGCGCGACGGCGTCTATGTGCTGCGGCTCGACGGCGTGCTGATGGTCAAGCGAATCGCCATGGGGCCGCTACGGGGCCGGTTCAGCGTGGTCAGCGACAATGTCCATTATCCCGACTGGGCCGATATCGACCCGGCCTTGGTCGATATCGTCGGCCGTGTCGTCTGGACCGGCAGGCGTCTGGTGTAGGTGGTGAGGCCACCCTATCTGTGCGCCAAAGGAGTATCGGTGTGAACGACAATGGCGCGGTGATCCGCAAGGGCTTGGAATGGCGCGGTGCGCGGCTGGCGCTGGCGACGGTGGTGTCGACCTGGGGATCGGCCCCGCGCCCGCGCGGCAGCCATATGATCGTCCATGAAGACGGCCGGTTCGAAGGCAGTATTTCGGGCGGCTGCGTCGAAACCGATGTCTTGCAGCGCGCCGCTGAAGTCATCGCCGGACGCGCGGCCCATGTCGAAACCTATGGCGTGGCCGATGGCGATGCGTGGGAGGTCGGCCTGCCCTGCGGCGGCGAGATCGCGGTGCTGGTCCAGCCGGTGGGGGAGGGTGGTTTCCCTTCCGACCTATTCGACCGGATCGACAAGGCGAACGCGCGCGGGCGCGCCGTCACGCTGGCGACCGACCTGGCGACCGGAACGACGCAGGAAGGGAGCGGGGAGGGACTGTTCCTCAACCGCTATGATCCGCCCCGCCGCCTGCTGATCGTCGGCGCGGTGCAGATCGCCCAGTCGCTCGTGCCGCTGGCGCAGGCGATCGGCGTGACCCCAGTCCTGATCGACCCGCGCGGCCGCTTCCTCACCGCCGAACGCTTCCCCGGCGTCGAACTGGACGACCGCTGGCCCGACGACGCCATCGCCGCGCGCTTCCCCGGCGAATCGACCGCCGTGGTCACGCTCAGTCACGACATCAAGATCGACGACCCCGCGCTGGCCGCCGCGTTGCGCGCACCGACCGGCTACATCGCGGCGCTCGGCTCGCGCAAAAGCCATGCGGCAAGGCTGGAGCGGCTCGCGGCCATGGGCTTTGGCGCGGACGATCTGGCACGGATCGACGGCCCGGCTGGTTTGGACATCGGCGCGATCGGTGCCGCCGAAATCGCGCTGTCGATCACGGCGGGCATGGTGGCGGGATTCAACCGGATGCGGTGAGGGGGAGACAGGGCAGGCAGATTGAAGAACGAAACAGCCCCCAAATCCCGTCACCCCGGACTTGATCCGAGGTCCATGAGCCTCACCTCCTCAATGACGCCGGACCCTTGAGCCAATAGATGCCGGGTCAAGCCCGCCATGACGGCAAGTGGTGGGAAACTGCTGTATTAAGGTAGTCCTTCGCGGCGTCGAAAATCGAGAAGCATTAAAAACTCGGTTGGCCACGAATTGCGAAGCTGTGATTCGATCAGCGATAGTTCCGCGTCTGTCGTGAGAGTTCTGCCTGAGCGCTTCATTTGGCTGTGCGTCATATTATTAGTTACGCACCGGCAGTCCATTCCAAGAGGAGGCTGCCAACGCATCCAAAAGGAATGATCCCACGGCAGAATGACTTTACCTAAAGGGAGATGCGTCGGATCGGTACGCGCATCACCTACCACGATGCCGTACTTAAATGGGAACGCTGCGCGGGCTTGCTGGTCCCGCTGAGCGCGCGCTGCCGCCCGCGCGAGCTTAAGCGAGACCCTGAAGAAGCGCTCGGCCAGCAAGCGTTCAACATCGGCTCCAAAGCCGATATTGTTGTGAGTGACCAAATCAAAGAAGTTAGATTCTGAGCCTCCTCGAATCATTGTTGTAAGCATCGCAGCGTGCAATTCCCCGGCGAGAGCTTCTGCGAAGGGTGCCTCCCAATTCAACGCCGCCATAACTTGCGGCGTCCAGGCAGCGATCAGTAGTCCATCGCGATCCGCGATCCAGTCAATCAGGTCGTTTGCTGCTACCGCCATAACGGCACTCATAGTCTTAAATTGGCCTGGCGACATTGCGTTTTGCATGGGGACAGATGAGTGCTTCCAGACACCCCCGCTAACAACACCGCCCGCCATTCTTCCCGCCATAGCGCGCCTCCTGCCGGTCGCGAAAAAAGGTAACGCGGTCCATCACTGGCTGCCCCGGATGATGGGCCTCGCAATGCCGCAGATACGCGTCATAGTCGGGCATCCCCACCATCAACCGCGCGGTCTGGCGCAGCGTGTGAAGCAGCCCACTCATGCCGTCGGCACCAGTTGCGCGGGGATTTCCTGCGCAGTCGGTTCCGTACTGCGGCGTGCGGCGAGGCAGGTGCGGATCGTGAAGACCAGCAGCGATAACACAACCGCCAGGAACAGCGCGACCAGCGCCGCGTCGATCCGGTCGTTGAAGATGATGCGTTCCATCTCCGCCATCGACTTGGCCGGGGCCAACACCTCGCCCTTGTCCGCCGCGGCGCTGAACTTCGCCGCATGGGCCAGGAAGCCGAGCTTGGGATCGGGCGAGAAGAGCTTGAGCCACCCCGCCGACAAAGTGCAGACCAGCAGCCAGCCGGTCGGGATCATCGTCACCCAGGCGAAGCGGTCCCGCTTCATGCGGAACAGCACCGCCGTCGCCAGCATCAGCGCGATCGCCGCCAGCATCTGGTTCGAGATACCGAAGACCGGCCACAGCGTATTCACCCCACCCAGCGGATCGGTGACCCCCTGATAGAGGAAGAAGCCCCAGGCCGCGACCGTCAGCGCGGTCGCGACGACTCCCGGCACATGGCTCTTGCTCTCCTTGAAGGACGGCACCGCCAGCGCGATCAGATCCTGCAGCATGAAGCGCCCGGCGCGCGTGCCCGCATCCACCGCGGTCAGGATGAACAGCGCCTCGAACAGGATGGCGAAATGATACCAGAAGGCCTTCATCGCCGGGCCGCCGACGACATGGCTGAAGATTTCGGCCATCGCCACCGCCAGCGTCGGCGCGCCCCCGGTGCGCGAAATGATGCTATGTTCGCCGACATCCTTGGCCGTCTGCGTGATGAGGTCGGCCGAAATTGGGAAGCCCATGGCGGTGACGGCGGCCGACGCGCTCGCCGCATCGGTGCCGATGATCGCGGCGGGGCTGTTCATCGTGAAATAGATGCCGGGGTCCAGAATCGACGCGCCGACCAGCGCCATGATCGCCACGAACGCCTCCATCAGCATCGCGCCATAGCCGATCACCGGGGCATGGGCTTCGCTGGCGATCAGCTTGGGCGTAGTGCCGCTGGAAATCAGCGCATGGAAACCCGACACTGCGCCGCAGGCGATGGTGATGAACAGGAAGGGGAAAAGGCCGCCCGCCCAGACCGGCCCGCCACCATCGACGAACTGGGTCAGCGCGGGCATTTTGAGCGGCGGCGCCATGATGACAATGCCGATCGCCAGCGCCGCGATCGCGCCGATCTTGAGGAAGGTGGAGAGATAATCGCGCGGCGCGAGCAACAGCCACACCGGCAGCACCGACGCCACCGCGCCATAGCCGATCAATATCCAGCACAGTTGCACCGGCGTAAAGGTGAAGATCGGCCCCCAGACCGGCGAGGCGGCAATCGCCTGGCCATAGACGATCGCGGCGAGCAGACCGACCAAACCCAGCAGCGAGACTTCGCCGATCCGACCCGGCCGGATCCATCGCGTATAGACGCCCATGAACATCGCCAGCGGAACGGTCGCAGCCACGGTGAACATGCCCCACGGACTTTCGGCCAGTGCCTTGACGACGATCAGCGCCAGCACCGCGAGGATGATGACCATGATCATGAACGCGCCGATCAGCGCAATCGTCCCGGCCCATTGCCCCATCTCCATGCGGATGAGTTCACCCAGCGACTTGCCGTCGCGGCGCATGGAGATGAACAAGACCATGAAATCCTGCACCGCGCCCGCCAGTACCACGCCCACGATGATCCACAGCGTACCGGGCAGATAGCCCATCTGCGCCGCCAGCACTGGCCCAACCAGCGGCCCCGCGCCCGCGATCGCCGCGAAATGATGGCCGAACAAGACGGTCCGCTCGGTCGCGACATAGTCCAGCCCGTCGGCGCGGCGCACGGCCGGCGTCGGTCGCGACGGGTCGAGCCGCATCACATGGCGCGCGATGAACAGCGCATAATAGCGATAAGCGACCAGGAAGCTGCTGACCGCCGCGACGACGATCCACAGCGCATTGACCGCTTCGCCCCGCGACACCGCTACGACGCTGAGCGCCACCGCGCCGACAATCGCCAATGCTATCCAGGGAAGATGCCGGGTCATCGCTCTCTCTTGTGATCGTCGGTCAGAGGTGGGCACAGTAAGCCGCTCTCGTCAAAAGACAATCACACGATGGTCCGATCAGCGCCGTCGCGCGAACGGCCAGTCGATCACACCACTCGCCCATACCCAAGTTGGACAGCGCTGGCGGAACGCGCAGTGAACACGAGATCGTAAGTACTTGATTTTGCTAGGGTCGAGTTT
>NZ_JAZDXA010000026.1:0-73341 GCF_040170545.1 Sphingobium sp. MK2 | reverse complement strand
TATCGCTTTCGTTTCGAACCATGAAATCCGGCCATCTCGTTTGTCGTCACCCGGCTACCGAATTTGTCGTTGCACATTGGAGCACATCCCGGATTTCGGGATCAAGCCCGGCGCGTCGCGCTAAGGTTTTGAACAAGTGTCGCCAAGCATGATTGGGCTGAATATGCGGATCGTCCACGCCTAAATCGCGGACCCATCTGGCCAACCGCTCTCCTACTTTCTTGTGATGCGGATGGGCTGAATCGCCCCCCCGACCCCGCGATCGATTGAAAAAAATCGGGCTAGACGCAAAGGCACGCGCCATTTCCACCACGCCTTGTTCAATCAGATGAGAGTGCAATGGCACCAACCTCGCCGAGCCGGACTTTGTCGATCCGGCTTCGGGCGTGATCCGGATCGCCCACACACCATCTCGCTGGATGAAATCGCACCCACGAAGCTGTGTTATCTCACCAACGCGTGCACCTGTATAAGCACAAAGAAATGGCACCCATCGTCTGGCGCGGCGATGTGATTCGGAGACCTGTCCATGCTCTCCAGCAAGGGCCGATCGGAGAATCGTTCTGGCCTCAATAGCCGTAAATCCTCGTTCCCGAAGATGCACCGTTTTGGCCACCCGGACGGTGATACCGGTGGTGGGGTTGGGTTGCACTTTTCGGTTTTCAGCAGCCCAGCCAAAAACGACCTTGATCGCGGCGAGATAGACCTCGCGCACCGTTCGGGGTGAAACACCGGACTGGATCAGTTCTGTCTTCCAGCGAACGATATCGTCAGAGGATACTTTGCCCGCATCATCAAGGCCGATCCATCTCTTGAAATGAGCGAACACCGGCCTCCAGCGCTTGATCGTCGAAGGCGCTGGCTTCCGTTCGAGCAGGTAGCCGTTGACGATCGTCTCGAAGGGAACCCTCTTGGGCGCTGTTGCGGACTCCACTGGGCAAACGTGAGCCACTGGTTCCGACGACGGCGCTGCATGCTCCTCAACCCGGCCCGCACGCGCAGCCTCGATCCGACGTTGGAATTTCACGATAACTGGTGCCGCCCGACGATTGGCCTCTGATCGGGAAACCCGCCCCAACCGCCGAGTCAGATTGGATTTTCCGATGATGGATTGGATCGATTTCGGGACGGTGATGCGGACCTCAAAACCACCGTCTGTGGTCGCCCGGAGATATGTCATCGATCTCATTCTGTAGCACCGTTATGTAGCGGTTGAACGCTCGACAGCTCAGAATCAGGAAGAAATCGTTTTATCTCATAATCTTACGGAAAGATTGGCGGAGAGGCAGGGATTCGAACCCTGGGTACCCTCTCGGGCACGCCGCATTTCGAGTGCGGTGCATTCGACCACTCTGCCACCTCTCCGCAGAAGGTCCGCCGGGCCGATGGCCGCTGCGTTCCTGGTCGAGCGGCGGCCATTAGCGAATGAAATCGCGCTTGCCAAGCGGGGTTTCCGGGTTTTTTCTTGTGTCGGCGTTGAACCACCCTAAATTGAGGGCATGAGAAACACGATTCAGATTTTCGGCGCTGGCGTCACGGCCCCGCCGATCGTCCATTCCCGCTTCAGCATCGGCGACGTGGTCCGGCACCGCATGTTCGGCTTTCGCGGCGTCGTGTTCGATATCGACCCGGTTTTCGCCAATAGCGAGGAATGGTATGAGGCCATCCCCGAACATGCGCGGCCCGACAAGCAGCAGCCTTTCTACCACCTGCTCGCCGAAAATGGCGAATCCAGCTATGTCGCCTATGTCAGCCAGCAGAATCTGGTCACCGACGACAGCGACGAGCCGGTCGACCATCCCGCCATCACCGGCATGTTCGGTGCCTATGCGGACGGTAAATATCGCCTGCGCCCGCTCCATCGCCATTAAGGGCGTCGCCGCGCTGCTGCTGGCGCTCGCGCTGCCCGGCATCGCGCAGGGACAGGCGGGAGGCGGGCAGACGCAAAGCGCGCAGGCGCAGGATCGGCCGCCCAATGCCGATCCCGCCTTCCCCTTCGCGCGCGAGATCGAGGCGTTCGCCAAGGCCAATGCCGCCAGCCCCCCGGTCGAGGGCGCAACCCTGTTCCTGGGCAGTTCCAGCATCCGCCTGTGGGACATAGCGGGCAGCTTTACCGACATACCGACGGTCAATCGCGGCTTTGGCGGGGCCAGCACACCCGACGTACTGCGCTATTATCGACGCCTGCTGCCGCCGGTTCGGCCCAGCAGCATCGTCGTCTATGTGGGGGAAAATGATCTGGCAGCCGGTGCGACCCCCGATAGGGTTACCGCTGATATAGTGACCCTGCTCAAGCGGCTGCGCAAAGACTATCCGCGCACGCCGATCGCATTCCTCTCGCTCAAGCCCAGTCCGATCCGCTGGACGCTCTGGCCCAAAATGGCAGCGATCAATAAAGTAGTGGCAGCGCGGGCACCGACCGTGCGCTTCACCTATCTCGATGTCGGCAGCCTGCTGCTGGCCCGCGACGGTCTGCCGGACGCCACCCTCTTCCGCGCCGACGGATTGCATATGAAGCCGGAAGGCTATCAGCGCTGGACGCGGTTGGTAGATAATTGGCTCGATCGCGTTGTGCCCGGCACCATGGAAAAGGCGTCCTGACCCCGCCCCGTCGTACTTTCCGATTGATCCACGGCCAAGCAACATTATTACCAAGTTTATATAGCAGGCGCTGATCCAGGGGAATATAGGGTGATAACAGACAAGCCACAGGCCAGCGGTATGGCCGAACTGACGCTGCGCGGAGTCATCCTTGGCGCGCTCATCACCCTCATCTTCACCGCGGCGAATGTCTATCTCGGCCTCAAGATCGGCCTGACCTTCGCGACGTCCATTCCCGCGGCGGTCATCTCTATGGCGATCCTGCGCCTGTTCGCCACCGGCACGATCCTGGAAAACAACATCGTCCAGACCATCGCCTCGGCGGCGGGGACGCTGTCGGCGATCATATTCGTGCTGCCGGGCCTGGTGATGATCGGCTGGTGGCAGGGTTTCCCCTATTGGCTGTCGGCCTGCACCATCGCCTTGGGCGGTATCTTGGGCGTCATGTATTCCGTGCCGTTGCGCCGTGCGCTCGTGACCGGCTCCGACCTCCCCTATCCTGAAGGGGTCGCCGCCGCTGAAGTGCTGAAAGTCGGCGCGGGATCGCGCGCAGGCGCCGAAGAGAATAAGCGCGGCCTGTCCGCCATTCTGCTGAGCGCCGTCGCGGCCGCATCCTTCACCATCATCGCCAAGACGCGGCTGATCGCCGAGGAAGCCGCTTCCTTCTTCCGCTTCGGCACCGGCGCGACATCGATGTCGACCAGCTTTTCGATGGCGCTGATCGGCGTCGGGCATCTCGTTGGCCTGTCGGTCGGCGTCGCCATGTTCGTGGGGCTGGTGATCAGTTGGTTCGGCATTGTCCCTTTTCTCACCGCGCCCGTGCCTGCAGGCGCTGATCTCGCCACCATCGTCGGCGACACCTTCCGCACCAAAGCGCGCTTCATCGGCGCGGGCACTATCGGCGTCGCCGCGATCTGGACTTTGCTCAAGATTCTCGGCCCCATCATCGGCGGCATCCGCTCCGCCCTCGTCGCCAATGCAACGCGCAAGGCGGGCAATGCCGGCCTGCTGCAACTGACCGAGCGCGATCTGCCCATCGGCATCGTCTTCGGCACCATCATTGCGTCCATGCTGCCCATCGGCGTCCTGCTCTGGATCTTCGCGCAGGGTGGCCCGATCGCCGCCAATCCAGCCCCCGTCATTGCGCTGACCTTGGCCTATGTGCTGGTCGCGGGCATCGTGATTGCGTCTGTCTGCGGCTATATGGCGGGCCTTATCGGCGCGTCGAACAGTCCGATTTCGGGCGTCGGCATCCTCGCCGTGCTGGGTGCATCGCTCATGCTAGCCGCCATTTACGGGTCGGGCGGCGACCCGGATCGGTCCCAGGCGCTGGTCGCCTATGCCCTCTTTACCACCGCGATCGTGTTCGGCATCGCCACCATTTCCAACGACAATCTTCAGGATCTCAAGACCGGCCAGTTGGTCGGCGCGACGCCATGGAAGCAGCAGATCGCCCTGATCCTGGGCGTCCTCTTCGGCTCGCTGGTGATCCCGCCGGTGCTGGATCTGTTGAACAGCGCCTTCGGCTTTGCAGGCGCTCCCGGCGCCGGGCCGAACGCCCTGCCCGCCCCGCAGGCAGCGCTCATCTCTGCCCTCGCCAAAGGCGTATTGGGCGGCGATCTCGATTGGGGCCTGATCGGCATTGGCGCGGGCATCGGCGCGGTCGTGGTACTGGCCGACGAATTGCTGGGCAAGGCGGGCAAGCTGCGCCTGCCGCCGCTTGCGGTCGGCATGGGCATCTATCTGCCGATGGCGCTGACGCTGCTGATCCCGGTCGGCGCGCTGATCGGCCATCTCTACAATCGCTGGGCGCTGCGCCAGTCCAACCCCGAATTTGCCGAGCGCATGGGCGTATTGATGGCCACCGGCTTCATCGTCGGCGAAAGCCTGTTCGGCGTCGCCTTCGCCGGCATCGTGGCCGCGACGGACAGCGACACGCCGCTCGCGCTGGTCGGCGAAAGTCATTGGGCCGTGCCGCTCGCCATCCTGATCTTCGCCGGTGTTATCGCGGGCCTCTATGCCCGGCTGCGCCACTGGGCGAGCGCGCCGCTGACCTGATCCGTTCAGCCGCGCGACAGCCGAACGCGGATACAAGTCGGCTCATCGCAGGAGGATAAGAGGATCGGAATGATGGGCAAGACGCGCTGGATGACGGGATCGCTGGTGGCCCTTGGCCTGATGCTCGGCAGCGTCAGCGCCGCCGAAGCGCGCCCTCGCTATGACCGTGGCTGGGGCCATCATCATCGCGACCGGGGCAATGGCTTCGGCTTTGGCGATGCAGTCGGCGTCGCCGCGCTGATCGGCGCGGTCGCGATCGTCGCCTCGTCTCTGTCCAAGGACAAGCAGGCCGCCCGCGGCAACGCGCCCTATGCCGACGATGACGCCCCGCCCCCAGCCACCGGCACCGACTATGGCTTGGACCGGCAAGGGGCAGCACCCGGCGAGGAGGATTTCTCCGACGTTGTGGGCAACCCCGATGCCATGGCAGACGCCTGCGCGCTCGCCGCCCGCGACGAAGCGCAGGCCCGCGAGGGCGGCTATGCTGAAATCCGCGCCATGGACGAGCCGCGCCCCACCCAGGGCGGCTATAATATCGACGGCGAAATCGAAACCCGCGCCAGCTACCGCGCCACCACCGGCACCACCCGCCGCTTCACCTGTGCGATGCAGGACGGCCGCGTCGCGGAGGTCTATCTCAGCCGCGATGTAGCCGCGCGATAGGGCCACGCGCCTTCGCTTTATCCTGTCCTCCCGCTCATCGCTGGTCTAGCATTCCGCCGAATCAGGGGGTTGGCGGGTGGTGGCCTTTCTTTTAGCGCCGGAAAATATCGTCTTCCTGTCAGCCATCCTGTTGATGCTGCTGATCGGCGGTGTGCAGGCGCTTGGCCTGGCGGGCGATGTCGACCTCGACCTGGACAGCGATGCTGATCTGCTGGGCTGGCTCGGCTTTGGCCGCCTGCCCTTGCTCGCCTTGATCGCGACCTTCCTCGCGATGTTCGGCACGATCGGGCTGACGGGCCAACGCCTCGCGCTGGATTTCATGGACACGCTGCTGACGCCCTGGATCGCGGTGCCCGGTGCCTTGCTCGCCGCCCTCCCCGCCACCGGCCTTGCCGCGCGCTTGCTCGCCCCCCTGCTACCGCGCGACCATACGACGGCGGTATCGCTCGACATGCTGGTGGGCAGCCCGGCGCAGATCGTGACCGGCCGCGCCAGCGCCGGATCGCCCGCCCGCGCGCGGGTGGAGGATCATCACGGCCAGGCCCATTATGTCATGGTCGAACCCGACAATGACGGCCAGTCACTGGCGGAGGGCGAAGCCATATTGCTCGTCCGCCGCGACGGTCCGCTTTTCCGCGCCATCAGCCATGGCGATCATTATCTGCCCCGCCTCTAGGAGAATGCCATGAATTTGCCCGCCGTGCAGGACGGATTTTCGATCATGCCCTATGTGCTGATCGCCGGCAGCATCCTGCTGCTGCTGATCATATTGGGCGTCGTGATCGCCCGGCTCTACAAGCGGGCATCGAAGGAAATCGGCTTCGTGCGCACCGGCTTCGGCGGTGAAAAGGTGGTGATGAACGGCGGCGCGCTGGTGCTGCCGATCTTTCACGAGACGATGCCGGTCAACATGAACACCGTGCGGCTGGCTGTGGAGCGCAAGAATAGCGATGCGCTCATCACGCTTGATCGCCTGCGCATCGACGTGAAGGCGGAATTCTATGTCCGGGTGCGGCCCGACGCCCAGTCGATCGCCATCGCCGCGCAGACGCTGGGCATGCGCACCATGCATCCCGAAGCGCTCAAGGAGCTGGTCGAGGGCAAGTTCGTCGATGCGTTGCGCTCGGTCGCGGCGGGCATGACGATGAACCAGTTGCACGAACAGCGCAGCGATTTCGTGCAAAAGGTGCAGCAGGTCTCCTCGGTCGATCTCGCCATGAACGGGCTGGAACTGGAAAGCGTCTCGCTGACCGGCCTCGACCAGACGTCGATCGAACATTTCAACGCCAACAATGCCTTCGATGCCGAGGGCCTGACCAAGCTGACCGAACAGATCGAATTGCGCAAAAAAGCGCGCAACGACATCGAACAGGATACCCGCGTCCAGATCGAGACCAAGAATCTGGAAGCCGAGCGCCAATCGATGCTGATCGCGCGCGACACCGAATTCGCCCGGCTGGAACAGGAGCGCGAGGTCGAGATGCGACGCGCCGCGCAGGGGGCCGAAATCGCCCGCGAACAATCGCTGCGTCAGCAGGAGGCCGAACAGGCCAAGATCGAAGCCAAGAAGCTGGTCGACAGCCAGCAGATCGAGGCTGACCGCACCGTCAAGGAAGCGCGGATCGCCCAGGAACAGGCGCTCGAACTGGCCCGACAGGAACAGCAGATCGCAGTCCAGAACAAGAGCCGCGAGGAAAGCCAGGCCAAGGCGGAAGCCGACGCCGCCCGCGCCAAGGCGGTCGCGGCCGAGGAACAGGTGCAGACATCGCGCCAGACCGAGATTGCCGAGCGTACCAAGCGGATCGAACTGATCGACGCCGCCCGCGAGGCCGAGCGCGCCGCCATCCAGGTGAAGGTCGAAGCCGAAGCCGAGAAGCAGGCCGCATCCGACCGCGCAGCCGCCGTGCGCTTCGCAGCAGAGGGTGAGGCCGAGGCGGTGAAACTGCGCGCCGAGGCCGACCGCGTGCGTTTCGAGGTCGAAGCGGCGGGGCAGCAGGCCGTCAACGAAGCGGCCAATCTCCTCTCCTCCGGCCAGGTGTCGCTTCAGACCAAGATGGCCCTGCTCAAGATACTGCCCGAACTGGTCCGTGAGGCCGCCAAGCCGATGGAAGCGATCGATTCCATCAAGATCGTGCAGGTCGATGGGATCACGGGACAGGGCGGCGAAGGCGGCAGCGTGTCCGCGGGTCAGGGACAGGATGGCAACCTCGCCAACGCCGCCGTCTCCGCCGCGCTGCGCTACCGTGCGCAAGCGCCGGTGATCGACGGATTGATGAAGGAATTGGGTCTGGACGGCTCCAGCCTGGAGGGTCTTGTGCGCGGCGCAACCGATATGGCACCGCCACCCCCGGACGAGCCGACCACCGATCCGACGGCAGCATGACACTGCAGCAGGTGGCCTGACGAATGGCTGGTCATACTCTGCCGCGCTATGCGCTGGCCTTTGGATTGGCCGCGCTGGCGGGGATGGTCGATGCGTTGGGCCTGCTCAAGCTGGGCGGCCTGTTCGTGTCCTTCATGAGCGGCAATTCCACCCGCATGGCGGTGGGCATCGCCGGGGGCACGGCAGTCGCCGGCATGGCCATCGGCCTGATCGGTGCCTTTGTCGGCGGCGTGTTTGGCGGGGCGCTGATCGGCAGACTGGCTGGCCGCTGGCGCAAACAGGCGGTGCTGGCCACAGTGCTGGGCATGTTGATCCTCGCCGCCCTGGCCGTCGGCCGCCGGGGCGACGCCATCACTTTCCTGATGGCCGCCGCGATGGGGGCCGTGAATAACGTGTTCCAGCGTGACGGAGAGGTCAGCATCGGCGTCACCTACATGACCGGCGCGCTGGTGAAGCTCGGCCAATCCTTCGCGCTCGCCCTGACTGGCGGGCCGCGCTTTGGCTGGCTGCCCCATCTGCTCCTGTGGCTCAGTCTGGTACTGGGCGCGACCATCGGCGCGGCGCTGTTCGCCGTGCTTGATCTGGCCGCCCTCTGGGTGGCGTGCGGCTGGTGTGCTGCCTTATGGGGGTACAGCCTGCATCTCGGCCCCATTGGCAAGGCGCAGGCCGCGCAATAGCCAGCGCTCATGCCCGCCAGCCCCACCAGCATGCGTTTATGAGCGGCCAAGGGATTATTACACCAACGCTTTCATTGCGACGGTTTTCGAATCGCGAAACATAAATCACAGGGCCGCAAAGTTGGTAGGCAGATTGAGGGCGCGATCAGAGTTAAGGCGGCGTGGTGAGCTGGTGACCAGCGCAAAACCGTCACAAGTCCACCCCTGCGAGCATGTGCGGGGCGGTCATCCCGGTGCCGGGCAATCGCCAACGCGCTCGCCGGTCAGATCGTGGGTCGTGCGCAACACCGGCTGCCCTCCCTGCATCTTGGTCATGGTGGTACCGAGAGTCATCGTATCGGCGGTATAATTACCCTCCGCCATGATCTCCGACGTGCCCCGGCCCGCCTTGCAGGCCAGCGTGACAATCAGTCGGCCATTGCGTGCCAACTTGTCCTTATAGGTGCAGTCCGTGCCTTCCGCGCCTGCGAGCGCGGCGATGTCCGGCACCCCGTCCGGCGCAATGGCAAGACAGATTTTGTCTTCGCGTACCTGGCGAAGCGCTTCCTGATATTCCTCCGGGGTGACGCTGGGGGTGTTATAGCCCGTGGTCTTGCGGGTGAGAATCCATTCTCCCGGCTGCATGACGATCGGCGCGTCTTCAACCGCCGGTGCCGGTGTCGGTTCACTGCTACAGCCGCCAAGGCCAAGCATGATCGCAAGCGGCAGCGCCGCCAGAAGGCTCCTGTCCATATCCTCTCCCCCGTTCCTGTGCATCGGAATCGGGGCAAGGCTCTACCCGTCCCGCCCAAAGCGCAAGCGGAAATACGTGTTCATCAGTCCGCGGCGCAATCCGTACCGATCCACTTACCCTCTGACCGGGCCTTCATGGCCATGGCCGTGCCGTCGGGGCCGCCCGCCATCTGCATATCCATGTCCATCGCATAGCTGTCGGCGGCATAGGTGCCCGCCATCGTGGCGTTCATCGTGCCGCCATCGGCCTTGCACGACACCTGCCCCTTCACCGTGCCACCCTTGGCGATGAAATCCTTGAACGCGCAGTCCTTACTGTCCTGTCCGGCAAACATCTCCGCACTGGGATTGGCCGCTTCTTCGGGGGTCACGCAATATTTGAGCGATGTCTGGCTCATCATGCTTTTCATCTGATCTTCCATGCCGGCGGGCGCGCCGGGCATTTTGGACAGGTCGATATCCTGGATGGTAAAGCGGCCCTCCCATTGGCCAGGCTTCAACTGGACCTGATCAATGGCGGCCTTCACCTCTTCGCGACTCATCGCATCGGTGGCCGCGATATTGCCGGTCGTCTCGCCCGGCTTGTCGCCGCAGGCGGCCAGCATCAGCAGCGCCGTAGCGGCAATCCCAAAAGCCTTTGTCATCGCATTTCCCCTGTTGGCGCGCGGTGGCAGTCCGTTGTTTCGAGAGCATATCAGGCCGAAGCGACAATTCAAATTCTTAGGCGGTATCAACGTTCCACAATACTGTTCTTGATTTGTTCCTTATTATTTGCTATGGCGGTGTTCGCATATCGGGGGGCATGCGTGTGAAAGAAACAAGCCAGCAGCATGGACTAACGGCCTTCAACCTCTACCTTCGCACTGGTCGAAGAATGGAATCTCCACCGCCTCCTGTGGAGATGAAATTCAACCCCTGGCATGATGAAGAGGACGGACGCTTCACCTTCGCCGGGCAGGGACGCTATTTTCCGGCTGGCGGTGCGCGGGGCGTGGCACCGCCAAGAGGTCAGAATCGTCGGACTGTTCGCGCGGATGGCGACGGGATGCCCGATCGCCGTCCGCATCGCGCCGATCATCCGGGCAACCATTCAATCTATATGGTGCAGTCGGGCGATACGCTGACCCAGATCGCCGCGCGCCGCAAGGGGCTGACCGCGCGCGATCTGGCATGGCTGAACCAGCATCCGCTCGATCGGCCGCTTCGCATCGGCCAGCGGATCAAGCTGCCGCATCAGGCCTATCTGGATGCAGGGCAGGTCGCCAGAACCAAGTTTCTGGCGCTGGCCCATTATATGGACACGCATGGCGGGAAATTGCCCGCCGACCCGTCCAATCCGCCTTCGCTGGACAGTCAGATACTCGATACCAACTGGCGCAAGGAGACGAAGAATGGCTATGATTTCCATATCGATGTCATTGCGCGCAATCGCCGGACCTATGGCGGACTATCGCTGGCCGCTTCCCCTGTGCGATCACGCCATAGTCAGGCACAGGCGGGTAAGCCTGACCGTCTTGCCAACGACGATGGCGGCCATTTTATCGCTGCTCGTTTCAACGGCCCCCGCGACAGCTTCAACCATTTCGCCCAGAATTCCAACTTCAACCGCGGCAGCTATCGCGTCATGGAAGATTCCTGGGCCAGGGAATTGCGTGCCGGGCATAAGGTGTTCGTGGATATCGAACCCCTCTATGAAGGAACTTCGCAACGGCCCTACCAGCTCAATGTCATCTGGGAGATCAATGGCAAAAAATTCAGAAGGAAGTTCCCGAACGAAGCGAAAGGCGCCGAAAATGGCAAAAGATAAGTTCGACATTCTGGGGCCGCTTTACAACGAGATCGGCGTGGAGTTGGTCAATATCGTCGGCGGCGATCCCGATGGCATTTTCCTCTACGTTGAAGTCGGCGATCGATGGATCAGCCCCAATATCTTCAAGGATGAAGGGCATCAGATTCGAAATCTCGACGACACCGAGGCTCTTTCCGACCTTCTTTGGAAAGCCTGGTATGCCGAATCGGATGAAGGCGGCATCAAGCGCTGGTCGATCTTGGAATATGAGATCAAGGATGGAAAGTTCGAGATCAACTACCGTTATCCCGACGAGGTGGATGTCGAAGTGATCGATGACGAACGCCGCCAAACCGCCCTTCGCGCCCGCTTTGGTGACAAGCCGGTGGTCTATCCGCCCATGCCCAACGCCGCATTCGAGTTGAAGCCCTGACGTCAATTGCGTCCTGCTGCAAAGCCCCCATATTGCCCCCCATGGCCATTCAGATCCGCACAACCCTCGACGAACCCGATACCGGCACCAGTTTCGTGCCGCACCGCCCGGCGCGGCCGGAGAAGAGCGAGGGAGGGCGGCGCTTCACGCTGGTCAGCGATTATGAACCCGCAGGCGATCAGCGTACCGCCATTCCCGAACTGGTTGAGGGCGCTCTCGCGGGCGAGAAGGATCAGGTGCTGCTTGGCGTTACGGGGTCCGGCAAGACCTTCACTATGGCCAAGATGATCGAGGCATTGCAGCGGCCTGCCCTGATCCTTGCCCCCAACAAGATCCTGGCGGCGCAGCTCTATGGCGAGTTCAAGAGCTTTTTCCCCGACAATGCGGTCGAATATTTCGTCAGCTATTATGATTATTACCAGCCTGAAGCCTATGTCGCGCGGTCCGACACCTATATCGAGAAGGAAAGCTCGGTAAATGAAAGCATCGACCGGATGCGCCATTCGGCGACCCGATCGTTGCTGGAGCGGGACGATGTCATCATCGTCGCGTCGGTCAGTTGCATTTACGGCATCGGCTCCGTTGAAACCTATTCGGCAATGACCTTCTCGATGAAGAAGGGCGGGATCGAGGACCAGCGCGAGATCATCCGCAAGCTGGTCGCACTCCAATATAAGCGCAACGACGCCGGTTTTTCGCGCGGCAATTTCCGAGTGAAGGGCGACAATCTGGAAATTTTCCCGTCGCATTATGAGGATACCGCCTGGCGGATATCCTTTTTCGGCGATGAGATTGAGGAAATTGTCGAGTTCGATCCGCTGTCGGGGCGCAAGGTTGCCAGCCTCGACTATGTGAAGGTCTTTCCCAACAGCCACCATGTCACCCCCGGCCCTACGCTGAAACAGGCGATGGAGGCGATCCGCTTCGAACTGGCCGAACGGCTCAAGGAATTGGAGGCTGAGGGCAAGCTGCTGGAGGCGCAGCGGCTGGAGCAACGGACCAATTTTGATCTGGAGATGATCGCGGCCACGGGTAGCTGCGCAGGCATCGAAAATTATTCGCGCTTCCTGACCGGCCGCCTGCCCGGCGAACCACCGCCGACTTTGTTCGAATATCTGCCCGAAAACGCCCTGCTATTCGTCGATGAAAGCCATCAGACGATCCCGCAGATCGGCGCGATGGCGCGCGGCGATCATCGGCGCAAGATCACGCTGGCCGAATATGGTTTCCGCCTGCCCAGTTGCATCGACAACCGCCCGTTGCGCTTCAACGAATGGGACGCGATGCGGCCGCAGACGGTCAGCGTTTCAGCAACGCCCGGCAATTGGGAAATGGAGCAGACCGGCGGCGTGTTCAGCGAACAGGTCATCCGCCCCACCGGCCTCATCGACCCGCCGGTGGAGATCAAGCCGGTCGAGGATCAGGTCGATGATCTGATCAACGAATGCCGCAAGGTCGCGGCGCAGGGATACCGCACGCTCGTCACCACCCTGACCAAGCGGATGGCGGAGGATCTGACCGAGTTCATGCACGAGGCTGGACTGAAGGTCCGCTACATGCATAGCGATGTCGAGACGCTGGAGCGGATCGAACTGATCCGCGACTTGCGGCTTGGCGTCTATGACGTGCTGATCGGCATCAACCTGCTGCGCGAGGGGCTGGATATCCCCGAATGCGGCCTGGTCGCGATTCTCGATGCGGACAAGGAGGGCTTTTTGCGCTCCGAAACCTCGCTCATCCAGACGATCGGCCGCGCGGCGCGTAATGTCGATGGGCGGGTGATCCTCTATGCCGATCGCATCACCGGCAGCATGGAGCGGGCGCTCGGCGAAACATCGCGGCGGCGCGAAAAGCAGGAGGCCTATAACCGCGAACATGGCATCACGCCGACGACGATCAAGCGCAATATCGGCGACATCATCGCCCATGTCGCGTCGAAGGATCAGGTCACGGTCGATACCGGCCTGGACGACCGCCCGCATCTGGTCGGCCACAATCTGCGCGCCTATATCGAGGATCTGGAAAAGAAGATGCGCGCTGCCGCTGCCGACCTGGAGTTTGAGGAAGCCGGACGCATCCGCGACGAAATCCGCAAGCTGGAAGCCGACGAACTGGGCCTGCCGCACGAGCAGCAAGTGGCGGCCCCCAGAGGCCGCGCGACCGAGGGGAAGCCCGGCACACGCAAATTGCGCTATGGCAAGACGCAGAGGAAGTTCGGCCGCTAGGTTGGCTGGAGAACCAGCAGTTAGGCGGAATTGGCTGTCACTACTGCCCCATTCTTCCTATCAGGCCTTATGCGCTTTCTTCCCCTGATTGTCGTCGTCCTGACAAACCTCGTGCTCGCCTGGCTCTATTTTCAGGGCGTTGACGTGCCGCTTTGGCTACTCGGCCCGTCCGGTGCGCTACTGGCGCTGGGTGTCTGGGACATTGCGCAACGTAGCCACACGCTGCGACGGACCTATCCGATCAGTGCGCATTTCCGGTGGTTTTTCGAATGGCTGCGTCCCTATATGCGGGCCTATCTTCTGGACAGCGACATTGAAGGTCGCCCGTTCAGTCACCGCCAGCGCGCATTGATCTATCGCCGCGCCAAGGGTGAGGAGGGCGTCAACGCCTTCGGCACGCAACTGGATGTCGAAAAGCCGGGGCATGAATGGATCAACCATTCGGTGGTCCCGCGCGCATGCGTGAAAGGCGGTTTTCGTGTGTCGATCGGCGGACCGGAATGTCGCAAACCCTATGATGCGTCGATCCTGAATATCTCCGCGCTCAGCTTCGGATCGCTCAGCGGCCGTGCGATCGAAGCGCTCAATATGGGGGCAAAGGCCGGCGGCTTTTTCCATGATACCGGCGAAGGCGGCATTTCGGCACATCATCTGAAACATGGCGGCGACCTGGTCTGGGAAATCGGCACCGGCTATTTCGGCTGTCGCACAGAGGATGGACAATTCGACGCGGACGCCTTTGCGCAACACGCCGCGCGCGATCAGGTCAAGATGATCGAGATCAAATTGAGCCAGGGGGCCAAACCCGGCCAGGGCGGCCTTCTCCCCGGCTCGAAGGTCAATCAGGCGATCGCGGCGGCGCGCGGCGTTCCCGTGGGGCAGTCCGTCTATTCCCCGCCAAGCCATAGCGCCTTCTCCACACCGCGAGAGCTTCTCACATGGATCGCTGATCTGCGCCGCCTGTCCGGCGGAAAGCCGGTAGGGTTCAAACTATGTATTGGGCACCGCTGGGAATTTCTCGCCATCGTGAAGGCCATGCTCGATACGGGAATCGCGCCTGACTTCATCGTCATTGATGGCTCTGAGGGCGGCACCGGCGCGGCACCTGTCGAATTGTCCGATCATGTCGGCACGCCGCTGCGCGAGGCTCTGATATTCGTCGTGAACGCGCTCGTCGGGGCCAATCTGCGCGACCATATTCGGATCGGTGTCGCCGGTAAAATCTTCGACGGGCACAGCATGGCCGCAACCCTCGCTTTGGGGGCCGACTGGTGCAATGCCGCGCGGGCCTTCATGTTCGCACTGGGTTGCGTGCAAACGCGCAAATGTCATACCGATGCCTGCCCGACCGGCGTTGCGACCCAAAATCGCTGGCGCGAAGCGGGGTTGGTCGTCGATCAGAAGGGGCCGCGCGTGACCGCCTTTCACCGCGAAACGGTTGACGCCCTGGCTGACTATGTCGCGGCGGCCGGTCTGGCCCACCCCTCCGAACTCCGTCCCGAACATCTGCGGATTCGCCAGGGAACGCATTCCGTGCGCAGCGCCGACAAAATCTACTGCTATATTGAACCGGGGGCGCTGATGTCGGGTCATGCGCCTGAAGACTATGCGCGCTGGTGGGACATGGCCGATCCGGACAGTTTCCTGGCCCGTGGCTCGCTCAACAGCCCCGACCGATAGCCTGCGCGGCTCCGACCCGATAAAGGCTATCCGCCATCGGATATGAGGCTTGCGACCATCATGGTCGTGGCCCGGTCGATCGACCAGAGACGACCCGTTTCCACCGGGTCCCAGTCGATCGCCTGCCCCGGAGTCGCGATCCCGATCGTGCGGCGCAGTTCCAGTCGCGATCCGGCTTGGGGCAGTGCCAATTCGTACATTTCCGGCCGATCATGGCCGGTCGCATAGAGCCGTCCATCCTTGCTCCAACTAAGCCCAGAGCAACTGAACGGGGCAAACCGGGCCAGAACCTCGTCAGGAAAAGTCCACGCCGCCTCCTGCCGAAAGGCATCGTCCAGCCGGGCCAGCAGCGTGTAGCGATAGTCGCGGTTTGGCTCGCCCCCTTTGCCCGCATAATTGGCATAGACGGCCCACCATTTCCCGTCATGCCGGTCCAGCGCGGTCAGCGAACCGGGGCCAAAGCCCAGGCTGATCGAGCGTATATGACGCATCGTGCGCGTGTCGAAAATCTCGACGGCGCTGGTCTGGGGCACCTGCGGATAGTTGGAGGCCGCGCAGACCAGATCATGCCCCGCCACGGTGCAACTGTTCATGTGGGGGAACAGGCGTCGGTCGCCCTGCCATTGGGCGACCCGCTCACCAGTGGCGATCCGATATTTGCCGATCCGGTCATTGTCGATAGGGTACAGATAGGTGCCATCGGATGCGACGCCCTGATGCGCTTCCGGGGCCGCGAGGCGCATCGTCACCGGGGCGGGCGGCGGCGATGGGCGTTCGGCCATCGGCTGTGCGCTTGCGGATACCAGGCCGAAAAACAGGCTTGCGATGATCAACAGGACAAATGGCATGACGGCTTCCGATAGAGAGGACCGCTAAATCTAAACCAGCAATAGGACTCTTGCGCGGCAAAAATATTTACGATCGCTTTTCGCCTCTTTGGGTAGAGGATGGCGGAGCCAGAAAGAGCGTGTGGCGGCCCGAAGGGAGAGAGACGGGGCGATAGCCGTTCGATCGCGCCCAAGCGATCAGCAACCCATCCAGCCCGCGGGGAAATGCCGCCTTGGGCCGACCTTCGCTTCCTGTCAGTATGGCGGCAGGGGGCGCTTCGCTCAGATCGGCGGCGAGCGTTTGCGACGTGCTCGCATGGAAGGCACGTGCCTGTTCGGGCGTTAGAATATGCCGTGTTCGCAAGAGAAAGGGCCCGGTAACGAAACGGCGGTCGAGCGGCAGCGCCACATCGACGACCCGCTCCGGCGAAAGGGTGACAATGGCCCCTGACAGCTTGGCGGATGCTGCAATGCGGTCCATCGCGTCGGCATCGCGCATGACCATATGCACCGGGCTGTGGCCCGCCAGCATATTGCGGCCTGCTTCTATCGCGCTTTGGGTGATGCCCGCGACAAGGCCCACCGCGATCAGGGCACGACCTGCACGCCGCTGCCAGAAAGGCGCGTCGGTCAACAGTGCAAAGCGCAGCAGGAGCGGGGGGAGCAAAGGCCCTAGATATTGGACATAAATGGGTCGCGGCAGCCAGGCAGCGATCAGACCGGCCATGATCATCATATCCAGAAGCCGTTCGACCGGGGTGCGTCGCCGCGTCGCGACCAGAGCAACGGCAACCAGCGCGATCAAGCCGCAGCCCTGCGCCAGATAGCGGGCAAGCCGAACCAGGCTCAGCGGCACCTCCAGCATGGATGTCTGCCCGGTCCAGGTCCGCCACTCGAACGGAGCCTTCAAGCTATATTCTATAATCCCGAACCAGGCCGTTTCGGGGGCCAGTATCGCCACGCCTATGGTCGGCAAACCACCCAAAATGCCGCCCAGCGCCAGCAGGGCCACCTTCTCCACGCCCAGCATCCGCCAGTGCAGCAGCGCGAACAGACCGGCCGCAGCGGCAGGCAGGCCATAGCTGATCTTCGCAGATGCGGCCGCCCCCAGCAACAGCCCAGCCACCAATGCCGTCCACCGCGTACGGTCTTTCTGGATCAGGGCCATCATTGCGGCCATACCCGCCGTCATCAACACCAGTGGCAGCGCATCATTGCGGGCCACGCTGCCGGCAAACAGCAGCATATGGCTGAACAACAAGGTGCCAGCCGCGATCGCGGCAGCATGGAGTGACGCGCCCGCCCGCCGCGCCGCCAGCCATATGCAGGCCGTCGCCGCGACAACGAGCAGCGCATTGACCGCGCGCAGCGCCGGGAACAACCAACCCTCCGCGATCCAGGCCAGCGGCGCGAGCAGCAGCGGTTGCAGCGGCGTCTGGAGATAGGCGAAGTCGCGATAGGGCAGGCCAAGGCGCATCATCGCGACCGCGCCGACATATTGTCCTTCGTCATGATCAATCGGGTGGAACGCCGCCACGGCCAGCATCATGACCGCACATAGCAGCAGAAGGAGGATGATCCGCACTGGAATAGGAAAGGCCTTACCAGCCAAGTCGCGCGCTTGCCATCACAGCCCGCGCCTGATCGCTGGCGCGCAGGGAACCCGACAGATCATCGCGCGCGAACGCCCCGCTCATCAGGCGATCCGGGTCGCTCATATGGAGGGACATGGTCAGCGGTCGTCCGCCAATCTCAGCCAACGCATAATCGACGCCCGCCTCGATCCGCATGGCCCGCTGGTCGTGGACGGGCAATGCTGGCGCGCTGTTGCGTGCGAGGGCAAGGGCCGCGCGCCAGGGACCATTCTGCCAGGTCGTCCCCACCGACAGGCTATGTTCGTGCACCATGGCACCGCCCGACACGCGCACCCGCGCGCCGCTGTAGCGCACCGACCATTGCCATTGCGGGGTTGCCTGATGGTGCACCGCCAGGATCGCGCCTTCGATCCGCGCAGACCCGCTATTGACGGGCAAGGTGCCGCGCCCGGTGAAGCGCAACTGATCGTCAAGCCTGCCGCCATGCAGCGCCAGGGACAGGTTGAGGGCGGGGGTGGCCGTCCAGTCGGCCTGCATCTGCACGCGGCTTTGCGTTTCCGGTTTCAACGTCCGGCGCAACTGCAGATATGTGTCATGATCCAGCCCCATCGGCCCACTTATGCCCGTTTCGCTGTATGCCCGCAGCTTCTCTGCATAATCGAGGCTCAGGCGCAACGCCTGTCCTGTTTGCAGGACGAGATTTGCGTGCGGCAGAAACCAGTCCCGCGTACGCAAACGATCGCGGCCCGGACCGACGGTGACATTGGCGTTTCGGTTGCTTATCTTGATGCCGTGCCAGCCCATGGTGGCGGTGACCTGATCGCCGATCAGCCAACGGTCCTCCATCACATAGCGGGTCATCCGGCTACGAGACAGCATGTGCGGGTCGAGCGGCATCGCAGCGCCGGTGCGAAGCAGGCGCTGTGTCGACTTGTGGAACCGGATCTGGATATCCTGGTCGCGATCATCGGCATTGACCGGGTTCGCCGCTTCCATACGTGGTTGGGAAACGCGATAAGTTTGCGGCGCGTAGGCGAGCGGGGACAGGCTGGACGGCCGTTTCAGTGAGAAGCGAATGCCTGTTTCCAGGGCAAGGTCTTGCGCCTGCGCAACCGGACAGGTGCCGACCAGGCTCAGGAACGACAGCATCGCCCGCTTCATGACGAAGCGCCCGTGCGGTCGGTTTGCACCAGGTCGACCTCATGGCTCCGGCTATAATTGACGACATAGCCAAAATGATCGGACAGGGGTTTGCCATCGGGTTCGGATCCGAACGGCACTTGCCCCGCCACCACCTTGAGCGAGCGCTGTCCGCTCCCCCTTGCGAAGAGCCAATCCTTTGCTCGCGCTCTGGTGAAGGCCAGATCGCGCCGCATCGCCTCATCGTGCCAGGCGGAATGGGTCAGGGCCTGTTTCGCGCCATCACGGTCAGGATGGACGAAAGCCATGCCAGCTTCCGCGAAACGGGTGAAGAAGGCATTGGCCCGATACGCATCCTGCCCGATGTTCATGTCCCCGCCCAGGATCAGCGGCTGATCGGCGGGCACATTTTTGGCGACGAACCGGGTCATCAGATCGACCTGCCGCGCAAAGGCGCGATAGGAGCGATCGACCGATACGCCGGCGGCCTTGCGGGCATTGAGGTGGGTGTTGACGATGCTGACCGGCCGGTCAAACCCCGGCACGTTCAGATGCGCGATCAGCACGCCTTTATTGGCCAGACAATCAAAGCCTGCGCAGGCGAAATCGGGGAAGGCCAGCCGATCGACCCGCGTTATGGGATAGTCGGACAGGATTTGCAGGCCGCTGCCCAATTGCTTGCCGACCGCTTCGCCGCGATCCCATCGCGCCTGCGCCATGTGCCACTGGTCCGCGCCATTTGCTGTCGCGTCGGAACGCTGCGCTGCGTCCGGCCCGTTCGCGATATGGCGATAGCCTGCACGGGCGGCAATCTGCATGGCTTCGGGCGTGAAGGCTTCCTGCAACAGGATGATATGCGGTTGGCGGCCCGACTGGCGCAAGGATGCGAGCCGATCGGCGATCGCGCTGAGCGCTTCGCTGCGATCCGATGCGATCGGCCAGGGCAGCCCTTTGACATTATAGGTCATGACCGACAACTGGCTGTCGGCTGCAACGGCTTCGGCCCCATCCCATTGCTGGGTGGCGCGATCGCCGTTCCGGGTTGATCCGGCGGCGGCAAGCGCGACAAGCCCGGCAAACACCAGAGCGCGAATTGGTCGGTACATGATGACGGCCCCCCGTTTGGTCGGAGGGATAGCGAGACTATGAGTCGTCCTAATGTCGCTCAGGCGGCAGTGCGGTTAAACTTTCGCGGCAGGCGCGTCACGCAAATGACGCCGAACTGTCACGCTGCCATGGCGCGACCATGTATTGCGTAGAGCGCGAACAGGTCTGAAAAATGCGCGTCCATCGTCCGCGTACCCGCCGCCGCCGCCCGCGCGACGGACAGGTGCTTGGCTGGCCCATCAGCGACAAAATGATTGAGTTGCTCGACCAGGCTCGCGCCTTGCGCGGCGGCATAATGATAACCGGCACCGGGGACCAGATGGTCTGCCGCGGCACCGCTGTCGGGCAGGAACATAGGGATGCCGCTGGCGCGCGCCTCAGCGGCGATCATGCAGAATGTTTCGGACTCGCTGCCATGAACCAGCGCGTCCGCGCTGGCGAGCAGCGTCGCAAAGGCCGCCCGATCCGTGATCGGAGCGATCAGGCGGACGTGGGGATTGCCCGCCGCTGCGCGCTGCACGCTGGCGCGCGCGCGTCCGTCCCCCGCGATCACCAGCCCGATGGGGCGGGCAAAGCCGCTCGCGGTGGCCGCGTCGATAATCATCGGCCAGCGCTTTTCCGGCGCATGACGGCCCGCGCCGAGCAACAGCACCGCGTCCTCCGGCAGGCCGCAAGACGCCAGCATGCGGCGGCGCAGATCAGGATCGCGAAGCGTAGGACTGAATATGCCCGGCTGCACCCCCATATGGTTGGTCACGACATGATGCAGACCGCCTGCCACCAGCCGCGCGGCCAGATCGTCGCTCGCACAGACGATATGATCGAACCGGGCATCCATCCGCCGCAAATGCCGCCAGAACCAGTCGAAACCCCGGTCGATCACCGGGCGCGGGGCCAGCGCGCGAAACCAGCGATAGGCATAATTGCCTAGCGGATCGGCATGCATGATGAGGCTGCGCGGGGCCGAACCCCGCCAATTCGCGACCATCGTGGCGCTGGCCCAGGGCGTGGACGCCTCGACCAGATCCGGGCGCAGGGCGTCGAGCCGGGCATGCAAGGCCGCCTCGTCATGGAAATAATGATAGCGGCCATCGAGCGGAAAGCGGCGCGCGCGGACAAATTCGATCCGGGCATGGTCATTGATGACCTCGACCCCCGCCTCCGCCGCCGGGGCCAGGATGATGACCTCATGCCCTTCTTTCGGCCCCGCCAGCATCTTGTGCCGGACATAGGTTTTCACCCCGCCGCCCCGGTCGGAATAAAAGGCGCAGACATCGACAATGCGCATAGTTTACGGCCTTGCTGTCAAAGGGCCAAAGGACATCAGGCCCCGGCGATAGTTCATGATGATGCGTTCGCGCGTCAGCCCGGACCCGGCCACGATAGATGCCGCCAAGGCCTTGGGCTTCCCCAGGCCGAGCTTGGGATTGCTGCCAAAACCGACGCCATCGACCGAGAGGCCGAACTTACGATTGCCATCCCGGTCGTGCAGCACACTGACGGCATAGCGGCCGGGGCCGGGCACCCGGACGCACAGCGTCGCGGGATCGCTGGCTGGTACCGGCACCTCGACCCGGCGAAAGACCTTGCCCTGCGCGATCAATATATTGTCATCCTGCAGGAAGTCGGCATCGTTCGCGGGATAGACTTCAAGCTTCAGATTACCCTTGCGATCCTTGAGCCCGACAATGTCGATCAGGAGCGCAGGGCCGCTTTCATTGGCACGGCACCGCGCTTCCGCCTTACCCAGCTCAGGGGTGGACGGAATAAAGCCGGTCGATAGCAGCAGGGCGGAAGACAGCAGAGGTAAGGCGATCATGGGGCCATCCTCCGCCGGATGACGCCGCTGGCACCCAGCAACAGGCCGACCAGTAAATGGGTGGCAAGCAGGAGGCTGGCGAGCAGTCCCAAAATCTCGGCAATTTCCCCCTCGCGTCCTACGAGAAAGGTGGCCACCCCGGCAAACAGCACATCCTTGTTCGGCACCAGCGGCAGGCGCGACAGGACGAGGCGGACCGTCGAGAGCATGACCCACCAACTGATCGCGACGTCTGGGAGCATCAAATGCCACAGCAGCGCATAGAATAGCAGATTGGCGACGATCCGCAGGAAATGCACCCCGGCCACCATGCGACGCTCCGCCGGTGGCAATCCGAAGATGCGGCGACCCAGCAGCATCGGCACGACCGAGGTCAGCACCAATATGCCAAGCGAAACGCCCAGCGTGCGCCCGTCGATCGCGAGCGGCAGGGACGACAGCAGCGGAAAGGTCAGGGCCAGCATCACGAGCGTCACGACATTGCCCATGACACCGGACAGGATCGCCGAATCCTTCACCGCGCCGAAGGGGGACCCTTCCATTCGCACATGCCGTCGCGCCCAGGTGTAGAAATAAACGTCTCCCACATAACCCAGCAGAAGTTCGTTGCTGAGCCGCTTGCGGAACAGCGCAGCCAGCCCTCCCGCCGGGATCGACCAGAGCCGGTGGAATATCAACCAGTCGAACAGCGGCGTCAGACTATAGGTCAGGAGGAACAGACCCCAAAATAGCGGGGTGCGGGGGACAAGTCCCAGTAACGCAGGAATATCGACGCTGCCGCGTTGCAGGAACACGGCGGCCAGCAGCGCCAGCGAAATCACCGGACCGAACCAGGCAACCCAGTTGCGACCCGATTTGACCAGCGGGGCTGGAACATACAAGTCGCGTGCGGCCGCACCGTCGATCAGGGACGATGTATCCATCAGGCGCGTGGACGCAAGATCGGCGGTGCTCATACGGGCCTCATACTTGTCGCTGAACGAAGAGAGGAAGGCGCGCGCGCACCATGGCTGCGCGCCTGTCGCTGGGCGATGACCTGATCGAACAGCGCGGTATAGGCGGGGACTGCAGCTTCCAGCGTATAATGGCTCGCCTTGCGCGCCGCGCGCGCGCGATCTTGTTGCCCCGGCTCCGCCGTCCGGATGGCCAGAGCGAAGCCGCTTTCGTCGCCGCATTCCGTCAATCGGCCCAATGCGCCATGGTCTAGAAGGTCGGGCATGCTGACGCTGCAACGGGTCGCAATGACCCACAATCCAGCCGCCAGCGCTTCGATGACCGCGCCGGGCAGGCCCTCATAGGCTGACGACAGGAGGAGAATATCATGGTCGCTCAGACGTGCGCAGACCTCCGGACAGTGGCCGGGCATATCGACCCGGTCGCCAATATCCAACGATGCGGCAAGTGCGGTCAGTGCCTCCCGTTCGCTACCCTCGCCGAAAATGGTCAACCGATCATCATGGCGCGCCCCGATAGCGAAGGCGCGCAGCATCGCCGGATAATTTTTCTGCCGCTCCAGCCGGCCAATCGCAACGAAGTGGCGACCCGCACGACGGGGGCGGTGCCGCTCTTGGTCCGGCCCGATATCGGCATCGTCCAGAACCGGATTGGGTACGATATGGATGCGGTCTGGCCCGACGCGCATAAGCGCCATGACTTCCTCTCCCATAGGAACCGACAATATGGCGAAATGGTCGATCATCCGGCCCTGTATCCATAGCCAGAACCGATAGAGCGGACGAAGAGCGCGCGGCAGGTCGGGGCGCTGCAAGTCGTTGCTGACCTTCGCGACAATCGGCGGACAGGACTGGCCCAGCAGAAGTTTCAGGATGACGGCAACGATCGTATAAGCGTTTCCTGGACAAAAAAGTATGGCAGGTGGCGCACGACCCATCTCGCGCCACAAGGCATAGACCAGACGCATGATTGGCCAGCGTCTGCCGATGACAGGCCAGAACCGTGCCACATGGCATGTCACGGCCGATGGATTGCCTATTGCTCCTGCGGCCTCTGCGACGAGGACGGTCAGATCGCGTCCGGCTCGATACAAACCATCGCTCAACCGCAACGCTATGCGTTCGACGCCACCAGGCCCGAAGCCTTTCAGAAACAGCAAAACGCGCATGTCCTGACCGTCCGAAGCCTTCGGGCTGACCGATGCATGTGCGCGAGCCATAATCGCTGCCAATGGCCGCCTAATGTAACATGTTGATGCCAATCACGTGACTGGTTCGTGACGGCCGGATATTTAGTTGCGCCTTTTTTGAAAGGTGCCAACAAGCGCGAAGCGCGGGTGAAGATCGCCAAACTACGCTGCCTTTGCCAATATCCATGGTTCGCAGACCTTCAACCTGTTATGGTATCAGCGTCGGCCCTGTTGCGTACAAATGCTCGCCGATTTCTGCGGTATCTACGGATGGCGTTCCCGCATGTTTTCCTTCTACCCGACCTTCAGACGCGCGATCGGTGCGACGCTTCCTGGAAGCAAGCAGATCATCTGTCGATACAGCACCAGAAATCCCGCTTTGGTTCAACGCGATATCGCTTGAACAGGGTTTGGCCACAGCTCGCAATTGGAACCATTTTGATGACATATGACAGCCGTAAGCCAGGCTATGATCCGCTCGATGGTATTGCAGACTCCATCGACCAGGCGGCCGGTGCGATGATCGCGCAGGCGACGCATGGCCTTTCTCCAGCGACGATGTTCCTGGCCAGCGCCGACTGGGCGCTGCACCTTGCCTCCTCGCCCGGCAAGCAGATGCAGCTTGCCGCGAAAATGGGTCGAAAATATCTCCGCCTGTTCGATTATATGGGACGTAGCGCTGGCAACCCGGACGCGGCTCCTGCCATTGAGCCGCTGCCTCAGGACCGGCGCTTTTCCGATCCTGCCTGGCAAAAGCCGCCCTTCAATTTCCTCACCCAGGCCTTTCTACTCAACCAGCAATGGTGGCATGCCGCGACGACCGGCATTGGAGGCGTCTCCAAGGCGCACGAAGCGCAGACGTCCTTTGCGGCGCGACAGATGCTGGACATGTTCGCCCCCACCAATTTCCTCGCCACCAATCCGGTTCTGCAGCGCAAGATCGTGGAAACGGGCGGCAAATGCCTGATCGATGGCATGAATCACATGGCGCAGGACATGCAGCGCCAGACGCGGGGCGAGCCGCCGGTGGGTGCCGAAGCGTTCCGGGTCGGCGAAACCGTGGCCACGGCCCCAGGCAAGGTCGTTTGGCGCAATCATCTGATCGAACTGATCCAATATGCGCCGACGACCGAGCAGGTCCGCCCCGAACCGATCCTGATCATGCCCGCCTGGATCATGAAATATTATATTCTCGACCTGTCGCCGGAAAATTCGCTGGTCCGCTGGCTGACGGGCCAGGGCTATACCGTGTTCATGATCTCCTGGCACAATCCCACCAGCGAAGATCGCAATCTCGACCTCGACGCCTATCGTCGCCTGGGCGCGATGGCCGCGCTGGATGCCGTCGGTGCCATCACCGGCAGCGCGAAGATTCATGGCGTGGGCTATTGCCTGGGGGGCACGTTGCTGGCCATTGCCGCCGCCGCCATGGCGCGCGACGGGGATGAGCGGCTGGCCAGCATCACGCTGCTGGCGGCGCAGACGGAGTTCAGCGAACCGGGCGAACTCGGCCTCTTCATCGACGAATCGCAATTGGCCATGCTCAAGAATCTGATGTCGACGCGCGGCTATCTCGACAGCGCGCAGATGGGCGGCGCATTTCAGATATTGCGGTCCAACGACCTCGTCTGGTCGCAGATACTCCAGACCTATCTGATGGGCGAACGCCCGCCGATGAACGACCTCATGGCCTGGAATGCCGACGGCACGCGCATGCCCCATGCGATGCACAGCGAATATCTGACCCGCCTGTTCCTCAATGATGAACTGGCGGAAGGGAAATTTACCGTCGATGGCCGCACCATTGCCCTGTCCGCGATCCGCGCGCCTTTGTTCGTGGTCGGTACCGAGCGGGATCATGTCGCGCCCTGGCGATCGGTGCATAAAATCCATTTGCTGACAGGGGCCGAAACCACGTTCGTCCTGACCAGCGGCGGGCATAATGCCGGTATCGTGTCCGAACCGGGCCATGCCAAACGACGCTATCATGTCCTGACGCGAGAGGCCGATGGTGCCGCCCTTGCGCCGGATGAATGGTTTGCGGTCGCCCCGCGCAAGGAAGGCTCATGGTGGCCCGAATGGGAGGCCTGGCTGGACGCCCGTTCGGGCGAACCCCAGCCGCCGCCATCGATGGGCGCGCCCGATAAGGGCTATCCGACGCTTGGCGATGCGCCGGGCCTCTATGTTCTGGAGAAATAATCCATGACTGATGTCGAGATGATCGAGAACCGGACCTTCGCCGAAATCAAGGTTGGCGATACCGCCAGCGTCACCCGCACGCTGTCGCTCAAGGATATTCAGTTGTTCGCGCTGGTGTCGGGCGATGTGAACCCGGCCCATCTCGACAGCGAATTTGCCGAGACGGACTTTTTCCGCCGCATCATCGCCCATGGCATGTGGGGGGCGGGCCTGTTGTCGGCCGTGCTGGGCACCGAGTTACCGGGGCCAGGCACCATCTATCTGGGCCAGTCGCTGCGGTTCCTGCGTCCGGTGGGCGTCGGCGATCATATAACTGCCTCCGTAACCGTCACGGACATGCAGCCGGACCGCAGCATCGTGCTGCTCGACTGTCGCTGCGTGAACCAGAATGGCGAGACGGTCATCACGGGCGAGGCGGAGGTGAAGGCCCCGACCGACAAGATCCGCCGTCCGCGCATTGCCCTGCCCGACATCCGGCTGTCCGATCATGATGGCTATAACCGTCTGATCGAGGCGGCGTCGGGCCATCCCGTGACGACGGCGGTGGCGCATCCCTGCTCGGCGGCCGCCCTTGCCGCTGCGGTCGAAGCGGCAGAGGCGGGGCTGATCGTGCCGATCCTGGTCGGTCCAGAGGCCCGCATCCGTCAGGCGGCCGAGGAAGCCGGGAAGGACATTAGCGCCTTCCGCATCGTGCCGAGCATCCATAGCCATGACTCCGCCGCGAAGGCGGTCGAACTGGTACGCTCCGGCGAAGCCCGGCTGTTGATGAAGGGATCGCTGCACACCGATGAACTGATGGGCGCGATCGTGTCCCGCGCAACCGGGCTGCGCACCGAACGGCGGATCAGCCATGCCTATGTCATGGATGTTCCGGGCCATCCCAATCCCCTGATCATCACCGACGCAGCGATCAACATCGCCCCCACGCTGGAGGACAAGGCCGACATCATCCGCAACGCGATCGACCTCGCCCATGTCCTGGGCCAGCCCGAACCCAAGGTGGCGATCCTGTCTGCGGTCGAGACGGTGACCGCATCCATGCCATCTACGCTCGATGCCGCGGCCTTGTGCAAGATGGCCGACCGGGGCCAGATCACCGGCGGGCTGCTCGATGGCCCGCTGGCGTTCGACAATGCCGTCAGCGAAGCGGCCGCGCGGGAAAAGGGCATCGTCTCGCCCGTCGCGGGCCGTGCGGACATATTGGTCGTGCCCAATATCGAGGCGGGTAATATGCTGGCCAAGCAACTGACCTTCCTGGGCGGTGCGGATGCCGCAGGGGTCGTGCTGGGCGCGCGGGTGCCGATCATCCTGACCAGTCGCGCCGACAGCCTGCGCACCCGGCTGGCCTCCTGCGCCGTGGCGGTCCTGCTCGCCGTGGCGGCGACCAAGGCCGCGCCGGGCCTGCCGGAGGGCGCGCCTGCATGAAAGCGGTCGTCAGCATCAATTCCGGCTCGTCGAGCATCAAGTTCGCGCTGTTCACGCTGGAGGACGGGCGCTCTCCCACGCTATCGGCGGGCGGCAAGATCGAGCGGATCGGCATCGCCCCGCGCATCGCCATCCGCACGGCGGACGGCGGCGTGATCCACGATCATGACTGGAGGGACGGCGCGGCGCTCAGCCATGCTGAACTGCTCGACTATCTGATCGACTGGGCAACCACGCATCTTGAAGGGCGGGAGGTGATCGGCATCGGCCACCGCGTCGTTCATGGCGGCATGGAATTTGCGGCACCCCGGCTGGTGGACCGGGCGTTGCTCGACAAGCTTGATGCCCTGTGCGCGCTCGCTCCGCTGCACCAGCCACACAATTTGGCGGCGATCCGCGCCATTGCCATCCTCCGGCCCGATATCCCGCAGGTCGCCTGTTTCGATACCGCTTTCCACCATGACAAGCCGGAGATCGCATCGCGCCTCGCTTTGCCGCGCGCGCTGCATGATCAGGGCATCAGGCGCTATGGTTTCCATGGCCTGTCCTACGAATATATCGTCCATCGCCTGACGCAAATCGATCCGGCCTTGGCCAGGGGCAGGGTCATAGCCGCGCATCTCGGCAATGGCGCCAGCCTCTGCGCGATCCGCGATGGGCGCAGTATCGACACGACCATGGGCTTCACCGCGCTCGACGGGCTGATGATGGGGACGCGCTGCGGCGCGATCGACCCCGGCGTCGTGCTGCACCTCCAGACGCATAGGGGCATGAGCGCGCAGGCGGTGGAGGATATGCTCTACCGCCAGTCCGGCCTGTTCGGCGTCTCCGGCCTGTCGAGCGACATGCGCACCCTGTCGGACAGCGCCGATCCGCACGCCGAAGAGGCGATCAGCCTGTTCGCGTGGCGCGCCGCCAAGGAAGCCGGGGCGCTGGCCGCATCGCTGGGCGGGCTGGACGGCATCGTCTTCACCGCCGGTATCGGCGAACATCATGCCGACATCCGCAGCCGGATTTGCCGACAGCTTGCATGGCTGGGCATCGAACTGGACGAAAGCGCCAACAGCGCGAATCAGCCCGTCATCAGCACGCCGGGCAGCCAAGTAACGGTGCGGGTCATCCCCACCGACGAAGAGCGTATGATCGCCCTGCACATAATGAACCTTTTGCTTGGAGACGCCGCATGAACCCCCTTGTCGACCTTCGCGGGAAACGCGGCCTGATCATCGGGATCGCCAACGAACAGAGCATCGCGGCGGGTTGCGCGGCGGCGTTCGCACAATGTGGCGCGCGGCTGGCCGCCACCTATCTCAATGAAAAGGCGCAGGACTGGGTTCTGCCGGTCACCGAACGTGATGGCATGGAATGGACCGCGCCGTGCGACGTCCGCGTGCCGGGCGATCTGGAGCGATTATTCGATCAGGTTCGCGAACGCTGGGGCGGGCTGGACTTCCTCCTGCACTCCATCGCCTTCGCGCCAAAGGACGACCTGCACGGACGGGTCACCGATTGCAGCGCGGAGGGCTTTGCCCTCGCCATGGACGTATCCTGCCACAGCTTTCTGCGCATGGCGAAGCTGGCCGAACCGCTGATGACCGAAGGGGGCTGCCTGCTCTGCGTGACCTTCTATGGCTCCGAAAGAGTCGTTGACCATTATAATCTGATGGGTCCAGTCAAGGCCGCACTTGAAAGCGCCACCCGCTATCTTGCGGCCGAACTGGCCCCCAACGGCATCCGCGCGCATGCCATCTCGCCCGGACCGATCGCCACCCGCGCGGCCAGTGGCATTGATCGGTTCGATGCCCTGCTCGAACGGGCCGCAGCACTGGCGCCGAAGGGCGAACTTGTGGAAGTGAGCGATGTCGGCAACCTGGCCGCCTTCCTCGTCAGCGACGCGGCAAAGCGCATTACCGGAACGGTGATCCCGGTCGACAACGGACAGCATCTGCACGCCTGATATATAGGCCTGACCTGGGGACCTGCCCGTCAGGCTCGCAATTCCCTGAACCAGCCCAGGCGGCGCATCAGCAGCTTTTCGCCTTCGAGCAGCAGAAACAGGCCGATACCGACCAGGACGATCAGGCCGCCATCGCACCGACGCGGCGGGCATCTATCACGAGCGTGACGAGGTCGACAGGCTTTCGACCGGCGATCCGCGCGAACTGCATTTCTACTTTAACGGCCTGCGCGTGGGCGACATCTCCAACAACGGCACCAGCGATGTCGATTATGTGGCCTCCATCAATCAGCACATCTCGCTGGGCGGCACCGGGCCGTTCCGCAATGGCGCAACCACCGGCATCGCGCACGCCGACTTCGACCAGAGCTATGATCCGATCAACGGCCTGAACTACCAAAGCACCTTTATGCTTTCACCAATCCAAGAGTGGCGACTGATTTCAATTCCGATCAAGTAATGGAATTAACGCTGCAGCCAGGCTTTGCAGGAATTGCCTTTGGTCTTTCTCGCCAGTTGGGAGCATCTCCCAAAACACAGTTGGCAATTGCTGGCACCGTCGCAGCGATTGATGGTATTGCTGCTGCACGAGCTGGGATGCCCCGTCGCTTAGCCGCAGAAAGTGCAGTGCCTTTGCGGCCATCTTGGCGAGCTTCGGAACTTGACGTTGGCGCGAGAATCGAAGGCCAAGGCTACCGCGCACAGGTGTCATTTAAGGATGGCGTTGAAGTTCCTTACGGCACCAAAGGCAGTGCCCGCCCCGAATATTACAATCCGGGGAGCAGCATCGAGGTCAAGAATTACAGCGTTGAAACTGCTCGTGGACGCAGCAATCTGGTACGAAATGTGTCAGGTCAAGCGGTTGATCGTGCGCGAAATCTGCCTCCCGGAACCGCGCAAAATGTGTATATCGATGTTCGTGGACAAAATGTATCGAGAACTGATTTGAATGCGATAATAAGCCGCATAGTTCAGCGTTCGAATGGGGCAGTTCAGCCCAGCAACATTAATATCGTGAGGTAACGAAGTGGCGGTTGGGATTAAGCTAGGAAGCATAACGGATGAGATCGGCACGTCCGATTTCTTCAATGCATTTTTCTCGACCATTGCTGGAAATCTTGAGCCAAAAGGTTGGGGAACTAGGTTCCCGGCTCTGATGAACAAGCTGTACGCTGGTGAGCTTGCGCAGTCCGATGCAGGGACAGCATTGCATGAGCTAGATCAGGTCGGTCGGGAACTGACGAGCCTTCCCGCAAGCAAGGTTATCTGGGATATTGAGGACCGTGGTAAGATACCCCCTTGGGGCGATAACATCGCGGATACCATCACCGATCTGTCCAACTATTTTGTGACCTCTACGGGGCGAGACCTGATCTCCACGCTTCGCGAAGTGTTGGAAGAACTGCGTGATAATGGCGGTGTTGCGCAGGTGGTAAGCTATTAGGACGAAAGCAAGATAAAAGCATTGGCTCCCCCTGTGGTGTAAGCCGTTGTCTGCACATCGAAATCTTGCCCTCCGATCGGCACTGCCTGCAAGACAGGCGGTGCCGTTGCCGTATCAAGTCTTTGAAGTTGCAGGGTGTAGAGGGGGTGCCGTTTGCTCTCCAGGCTATGATGGGCGGTAGGGGGAGATAAAAGGGCCGCCCCCCCCCCGGATCACATCCGGGGCGCAGGGGTAGACCCACTCGCTCACCGCCATCGTCGCCCCTGTCCTACATCGGCCATCCCTGCTATCCTCGCCTTCGGCTCCTTCCCATCGTCCGCCCCCTTGCCCAACAGCGCGCCCGCGCCGTCCCCCTCCGCGTCCCCGCGCCTCCGCGTGAAACAAAATGTCCCGTTCCCACATCAAAATGTCGCAATCAGCGGGAAATATGCGAAGTTAAGCGCCAGTCATGCGGACGGCGCTGACGCGCCGACGCTGTTGCAGCGCAGCCCGCTCCGCGGCCTGCGTGGACAGACCTCGAACGCACGACCACCCACACAAGCCATGTCGCTTGTGCAAAGTGCCGCCACGATCCCACAACCGCGCAAATCCGGGCCCTGCGACGGTGTGAACTTCGCACACTTCACAGCCTGCGTTCCGCAGAGGGCAAAGCCCCGGCGTCGGGCAGGGTGCCGCCGCCGGGACGGGTCACGGATTGCAGCGCGGAGGGCTTTGCGCTCGCCATGGATATATCCTGCCACAGCTTTTTAGCTGGCCGAGCCGCTGATGACCGAAGGGGCTGCCTCTCAGGCTCGCAATTCCTTGAACCAGCCCAGGCGGCGCATCAGCAGCTTTTCGCCTTCGAGCAGCAGAAACAGACCGATGCCGATCAGGATGATCAGGCCGCCATCGCGCAGGGTGAGCGGCCGACTGTCGAACAGGCGGTTCAGGACAGGCAGATAGGTGAAGGCAAGCTGCGCGGTCACGACCGCGACAATGGCAATCAGGACGGACCGCGTTCCCAGAACGCCCCGCCATGTCAGCGAACCCATGTGCAGGAACCGGACGTTGAACAGATAGAATATTTCCGCGACGACCAGCATGTTGACGGCCATGGTGCGGGCAACCTCGATGCTGCGCCCTTCGCCCAGTGTAAAGAAGAAGACGCCGAGCGTGGCACTTGCAAAGAGGATCGACACGACGATCACCCGCCACAGCAGAAAAGGCGACAAAAGTGGCGCATCGGCGGCGCGGGGTGGCCGTTGCATGACACCGGGTTCGGCCGGCTCGAAAGCCAGGACGAGGCCCAGACTGACAGCGGTGACAAGATTGATCCACAGGATATGGGTCGCTGTCATTGGCAGGGCAAAGCCGACCAGGATCGCGAGGATGACGGCCACGGATTCGCCGCCATTGGTCGGCAGCGTCCAGGAAATGACTTTGCGGATATTGTCATAGACCGTCCGCCCTTCATGGACGGCCGCTACGATGGACGCGAAATTATCGTCCAGAAGCACCATCTCCGACGCTTCACGCGCGGCCTCCGTGCCCTTGAGGCCCATGGCAGTTCCCACATCGGCCTGTTTGAGCGAGGGCGCGTCATTCACCCCATCGCCTGTCATCGCGACGATGGCCCCGTTCGCCTGAAGCGCCCGGACGATGCGCAGCTTATGCTCCGGGCTGGTCCGGGCGAAGACGGCGATATGCGGGACCATGTCCTGCAATTGCGCGTCGGACAGGGGGTCGAGATCGGCGCCGGTCATGGCCCTGGGATCATCGGCCAGGTCCAGTTGCCGGGCGATCGCCAGGGCGGTCGCGACATGATCGCCAGTGATCATCTTCACGTCGATACCGGCCGAACGGCACTCTGCGATCGCGCGCACCGCTTCCTCGCGCGGCGGATCAATAAAGCCCATCAGGCCGAGAAATTCGACGCCCGTTTCAAGGTCGGAGAAAGCCATCCGTTCGCTGCCATGCGCCAGCTTCTTGGTTGCGAAACCCAGCACGCGCTCGCCCGCCGCCGCGGCAGTGGCGATCTGATCATCCCAGTTCGCACTGGAGGCCATGTCCGGCACCATCGCCAACAAGGCTTCGGGCGCGCCCTTGATGAAGGCGATCGCTTCGCCTTCTGGGCTGCGATGCAGGGTCGCCATGAAGCGATAGGCGGCGTCGAACGGTATCTCATCCAGCCGTGCCCATTCGCCACGGGCATGATCGGGACTGAAACCCGCTTTCATCGCCAGCGCCGCCAGCGCGCCCTCCATAGGATCACCTTCGACATGCCAGTCGCCGGTCGCTTCGCGCAATTGCGCATCGTTGCACAGGAGGCCGCAACGGATGATGGCGCTTGCGTCCGCGATCGCGGCCGCATCATCGTCGTGATTCTCGGCGGTCAGCGCACCGTGGGGGGCATAGCCCGATCCTGCCACCAACAGTTGGTGGCGCTCAATGAAGATATGCCGGACGGTCATCTCGTTGCGGGTCAGGGTTCCGGTCTTGTCGGTGCAGATGACCGACGTCGCACCCAGCGTTTCGACGGCCGGCAACTTGCGGATCACCGCCTTGCGCCCCGCCATCCGCTGGACCCCGATCGCCAGCGTGATCGTGATGACCGCAGGCAATCCTTCGGGTATCACGCCCACCGCGACGGCGACGACGGCGATCAGGGCATCGTCCCAGGCGAACCCCCGCACCAGCACGGCAAAGACGAACAGCAGGACGGCGGCCCCCAACATGGCCCAGGTAAAGCGGCTTGCGAAGTGGTTGATCTGTCGCAGCAATGGCGTCGTGAGCGTTTCGACGCCGCCCAGCAACCCGCTGATATGGCCGATCTGGGTCTGCGCGCCCGTGGCGACGACGACCGCCGTCGCCTGGCCCATCGTCACCATCGTACCCGAAAAAGCCATGTTGTGACGATCGCCCAGCGCCGCCTCGGCGGCAACCGGCGGCTCATGCTTTTCGGACGTGACCGACTCGCCGGTCAGCAGGGCTTCGTCGATCTTCAGCCCGCGCGCGCGAAGGATACGCATATCGGCGGGCACACGGTCGCCCGCCTCAAGGATGACGATGTCACCCGGAACCAGGTCCGGGACATCGATCGTCTGGCGCGCGCCATCCCGCAATACCGTGGCGTGCGGGGCAATCAGATCGCGGATCGCGCCCAGCGCCCGTTCAGCCTTCCCCTCTTGAACGAAGCCGACGATCGCATTGGCGATCACAACCGCTGCGATGACGGCCGCATCGACGACATGGCCCAGCAGAAGCGCTGCGCCCGCCGCCGCGAGCAGGAAATAGATGAGCGCGCTGTTGAACTGCGCCAGGAACCGCAGCACAGGATGCACCGTAGCGGGAGGCGGCAGGCTGTTGGGACCGAATTCGGCCAACCTTCGCTGCGCTTCGTCCTGTTGCAGGCCAGATCGACGGCCTTGCAACAGGGAAAGCGTCTCATCTTCTGACAGGGCGTGCCAAACGGGCTTTGGATCGGTCAGCGCAGTTACTCCCAATGCATGGTTCCGAATAAATGATAGCTTTTCGGATCTGCATGCGGAATCTTACCTACATCCGCAGTTTCCTTAGCCCTTAGCATAGGCGCATGAGGATGTCCGGCATCCATTGGTCCTGACGCTGCGTCTGTGCGATCATTGTGTCCTTGCAGGATGGTTTTCATCGCGCAGTGACAGGCCGGCGGTTTCGGGCATGAAGCGTAAGGCGATCAGCCCCACAATACAGGCCAGCATCATATAATAGGCAGGCATCAATTCATTGCCAGTCAGGCCAATGAGGCTGCTGCCGATCGCGGGAGCCGTGCCGCCGAAGATGGACGTCGCGACATTATAGGCGATGGCAAAGCCTGCAAAGCGGACGGACGTCGGGAACAAGGCCGGGAAAGTGGCCGATATCGTCGCGAGTTGAGGTACATAGAGCATACCCAACAGGGCAAAACCGACCACGGCCCCAACAAAACCCGTCGCCATCAGCAGATAGGCCGGCACCACCAGCAGGAACAGACCGATGAGCGAGAAGCGCCACAGCGGCTTGCGGCCGACCCGGTCGGAAAGCGCCCCGGCGAAGGGCAGCAGGACCATCATGAACATCATGCCGATGATCGGCACGATCAACGCTTCATTGGCGGACAGGCCCAGCCGACGCTGCAAATAGGTCGGCATGTAACTCAAGAGCGTATAGTTGACGATGTTGAGTGCAGTGACTAGCCCGCCCATCACCAATAGGGTGCGCCAATAGCCCGTTACCAGCGAACCGAGCGTCGGCGATACCGTCTTCACGCCCTGCGCAGCCAGTGCGGCTTCGAGAAAGACCGGCGTGTCCTCCATCTTCGATCGCAGATACATGCCGACCAGACCCATGGGACCAGCCACCAGGAAGGGAACACGCCAGCCCCAGTCATACATGGTGGCGTCGCCCAGCATCAGCGAGAAGCCGAGCATCAGCAGCGCGCCCAGCGAAAAGCCCGCCAATGTCCCGAATTCCAGGAAACTGCCGCAAAAGCCGCGTTTGTGGTCGGGCGCATATTCGGCCATGAACGTTGCCGCGCCGCCATATTCGCCGCCGGTGGAAAAGCCCTGCACCATCCGCAACAGGATCAGCAACGTCGGTGCCCAGAAGCCGATCGTGGCATAATCGGGGATCAGGCCGACGCACACTGTCGCACCCGACATCATCAATATGGTGAGCGCCAATACGGACTTGCGCCCCATCCGGTCGCCCAGCGGCCCCCAAAACAAGCCACCCAAAGGTCGCACCAGAAAGGAAATGGCGAAGGTCGCCAGCGCGAACAGCACCGCCTCCTCCGTATTGCCGGGAAACAGTGCGGCGGAGATATAGGTCACGCCATAGGCATAGATGCCATAGTCGAACCATTCGGTCGCATTGCCCATGGCAGACGCACCGATCGCCCGGCGCAAGGTGGTCCGATCGACGGCGGGTTGGAGCGGAGCAGTAGGATGGGGCGCGGGCATGGTTCTATCCTGAAAGGGGGAGCGGCGATCGGTTGGCCGGTTCGCCTTCGTCGGGCGCACTCTGTTCCGGGGCATGAGGATCGAGCATCGCGGCCACTGGCGTGGTGCGGGGCAGGATCTGATAGCTTTGCTGGTCGTCGCCCGGCACTGGCAGGGACGATGCCTGCCGCCATAGGCCGAAGACCAATGTGCCGCCCGCAACGGCGGCGATGAAGAGGAACAGTCCGCTCGCGCCGAACAGCGTCATCGCTGCCGCCGCGCCAGTCGGGCCCAATGCTGCGCCGATCGAATAGAGCAGCACCAGCGCGCCGCTGGCGGCGACACGAGCGGCCGGGTCCAGCCGGTCATTGGTATGCGCGACGCAGAGCGGATAGAGCGCGAAGCTGAGGCCACCGAACAGGCCCCCCAGCGTCAGCAAAGCCAGGCCCATGCCGTCGACAATGGTCAGCGCGAGGCAGACGGCCATCGTCGCGCCGAAGCTGGTGACGATGACCCGGCGGCGATCGAACCGATCCGACAGCCGCCCCAACGGCCATTGCAGCGCGACCCCGCCCAGGATGACGATGCTCATGAAACTGGCAGTCTGGGACAGGTCCAATCCAAGCCGGCGAACATGCACGGCGGCGAGGCCATAGAAAGCGCCCAGCATCAGCCCGGTCGTCATCGCACCGATGAAACCCAGCGGGGACGAAGCGTATAATTGCCGCATCGTACAAGGGGCATTCTGCCCCGGCAGCGGCGCGGCGATGCGGGTGAGGACGACCGGGATGACCGCCAGCGAAATGAGGATGGAGGCGATCAGGAAGGGGATGGACGGGGTGCGCCCGAAATTGAGCAGAAACTGGCCCAATGCCTGCCCGGAATAGAGGGCGATCATATAGCCCGCCAAAATGCTGCCCCGCGTGTCCGGTTCCGCCCGCTCGTTCAGCCAGCTTTCCAGGCATATGAACACGCCCGCGACGCACAGCCCATCGATGAACCGCAGCGAGGCCCAGAACAGCACATTCTGGAACAGTGCATAAGCCAGCGTGCTGGCCGACAGCAGCGACACGAAGGCGGCAAAGGCGCGGATATGTCCGACTCGCTGTACGACAGGCGCAGCGCGCAGCGCGCCGACGGTCAGCCCGGCGAAATAGGCGGTCGCCACAGCGCCGATCATCAGCGTGCCACTGCCCCCCCGTTCCAGCCGCAGGCTGATCAGGGTGGACAGGAAGCCGCTGCCCGCCATCAGCATGAAGATGGCGGCCAACAGGCTGCGAACCGGAAGTATCGATGACAACATGGAGAGAAAGGCGGCTCAGGCCGCCCGACGCCCTTCGCCCTGATCGGCCACATCCTCGATCAGCCGCCGGTGCAGGACACGCACGGCCGTATCGAAATTCGCGCAATCAATGATGAACTGAATGTCCACGTTGCGGATCTGATGCTGCATCGCGATCATGTCGATATTCGCTTTAGCCAGCGCGTCCAGCGCATCGGGCACCAGTCCCGGCCGCGATATGTCGCTGCCGATCACCGATACCATGGCCACGGGCTGCGCGGAGATGGCGGCATCGGGATAGAGCGATTGCAGGTCGGCCATGATCCGCTTCACCGTCGCCGTGTCGATCGACAGATAGTGGGTGATCGTATTGGCGTTGGAGGATTTGCTGACGATCCAAGCGCCATGTCGGGTCAGCACCTCCAATATCGCGGCGTCATAGCCCTTCTCGCCAACCATATCCTGCTCGAAGAACTGCAGCGCCTGCATTGATCGCACGCCGGTAATGATTTCGACGCGCGGCGTATCGGACACATAATCGCCGCAGATCAGCGTCCCTTCATCTTCCCGATCGAATGTGTTGCGGACGCGCAAGGGAATGCTCGTCTGGCGCAGACCGCGACCCGCACGGGGATGGATCGCTTCCATGCCCAGATTGGCGAGCTGGTCGGCCACGTCATAATTGGTGCGGCCGATCTTGCGCGCGGCGGCTTCCCCGACCAGGCGGGGGTCGGCGCTCGACAGGTGAAATTCCTTGTGGATGATCGCTTCGCGCGCATGGGTCAGCACGGCGATCCGCGAGAAGGTCATTTCCGAATAGCCCCGCGCATAGCGCCGCACCATGCCTTCGCGGCATCCGGCATAGCCCGTGACGATCGGCATCGTATGGCGCAGGTCGATAGGCGCCAGCGCCTCCACGATCCGCTCGTCCAGGCTGCGCAAATCATCCTGGTCCCACAGCGTCAGATCGACGAACGTCGCGTTGATTCCACGATCGCGCAACAACAGCGCAGTGCTGTGCGCGCTATGCGCTTCGCCAAGCCCCGCCAGCAATTCGCGTACCGTCAGCAACTGTTCCTTGACGCAGAAGCGCCCGTGGCTGCGCAACCGGCCGAGATCCGCAAGGCAATCCTGCACCGCCGCGATCCGCAGATCGACAAAGGCGTTCGCCTCCTCCAGGCTGGCGGTGCGCGCGAACATCTCGCCATTGCGATCGTGCATCGCCCCGCGCACCTTGGCCATCGCCTCAAGCCAGCCGTCCGCCCCATCATCGGCGATGAAGCGGCCATAGACGCCCGGCACACCGGATTTCTTATGCTCCAGCAGCAGGTCGGTCATGCCCGCATAGGCGGATACGACGAAGATGCGGTTGTAAAGATCGTCACCGCTGCGGCCTGCGATCAGGACATTGTCGAACAGGCTGGCCGTGGCCGCCATCGACGTGCCACCGATCTTCTCGACGCTATGCAGGCCGCTCATGCCATCACCTCCGCAACCAGATCGCCATGACAGACCCTGATCGCTTCCGCCTCCCGTGCCGCGATGAAGGACGGGCGCGGCGTCGCGGGGCCGAAGGGCGCGATCAGTTGATTGGACATGGCATTGTAAACCATGAAAGCGTTGGCGCGGGGAAAGGGCGTGATATTGCCGTTCGACCCGTGCATCAGGTTGCAATCGAACAGGATGACCGTGCCCGGCTTGCCGGTCGGCGCGACGATGCCCTGCTCATAGGCAAGTTCAGCGAGGCTGTCCTCGTCGGGAACGCCATATTCCTGCTTCTTGAGCGACATCTTATAATGGTCGTCGGGCGTTTCACCCACGCAGGTCAGAAAGCTGCGGTGCGATCCGGGGATCAGCATCAACGGGCCGTTATGCGGGGTGTTATCCGCCAGCAGGACCGACATGGACAGGGCGCGCATGCGCGGCATCCCGTCTTCCACATGCCAGGTCTCGAAATCCGAATGCCAGTAGAATTCCTTGCCCTGGAACCCCGGCTTATAGTTGAGGCGGGACTGGTGAAGATAGACTTCGTCATTCAACAGGAAGCGGGCGACGTCGGCGAGCCGGGCGTCGGCTGCCAGCCGTTGCATGACGCGGCTCTGGCTGTGAATTTCGAAGATCGAGCGGATTTCGCCGCCACCCGGTTCGGTGATCACGGTGTCGCCATCCAGCGCATCGGGATCGGCCAGCAGGGAACCAGCCTCCTGTTGCAGGAAGGCGACTTCCTGCGCGGAGAAGAGATCCTCCAGCACCAGATAGCCGTCGCGGTCGAATTGCGCGGCTTGCGCTTGGGAGAGCGGGGCCGCGTCGCTCCAGTCGCCATGGACGACCGGATCGAGACGGGGCAGGAATTGCGGTTCCGCCGCTTGGCGGGATGGGTAGATGTCTGTCATGGGACTCCCCCTTTCTTTATGATTTCAAGACGTCAGTTCGGCTGTGCGGACCATGTCGGCCTCTGCGGGATAGGCGCCATTCTCATCATGCACTTCGCGGCCGGTAACCGGCGGGTTGAAGACGCAGACGGTTAGGATATCGGTTTCGGGGCGCACGATATGGCGGTCATGATCGTTGAGCGCATACATGGTGCCTGCGGCCAACTGGTGGGTTTCCCCCGTGCCCAAATCCTCGATCGTACCCTTGCCCTTGAGTACCAACACGGCTTCGAGATGATTTTGATAATGCATCTTCAGCTCTTTGCCGGCGTACATGGTGGTGACATGGTAGGAGAAACCCATGCCGTCATCCTTGAGCAGCAGGCGGGCGCTTTCCCAGCCGTCGGATTTGACGTTATGGTCGGACTTGCGAATGTCGGTCAGTTTACGGACGATCATGCGATATCTCCTTATTCCGCCGCCACGCCAAAGGAGGCAGCAAGCGTCTCGCGCACGCTGGTTTCCAATATGTCGAGACCGGCCGAAAGGACGGCGTCGTCGATGATGAGCGGGGCGAGCACCTTGACGATTTCGTCATGGGGGCCGCTCGTTTCGATGATGAGGCCGCGCGCGAAGCAGGCGGCGGTGATGACGGACGCAATCTCGCCCGACCCGACGTCGATGCCGCGCATCATGCCGCGCCCGCGCGTGGTCAGCCCATGTTCGCGGGCCATCTTGTCGAGGCGGCTTTCCAGCAGCGCGCCGCAACGGCGCACATCGGCGGCGAAGCTGTCATTGCTCCAGAAATGGCGGAGCGCGGCCGTTGCCGTGACGAAGGCATGGTTGTTGCCGCGGAAAGTGCCATTATGCTCGCCGGGCGACCATTGGTCGAGTTCAGCGCGGAACAGCGTGAGCGCGAAGGGCAGGCCCATGCCCGACAGCGACTTGGCCAGCGTGACGATGTCGGGCGTGAAGCCCATATCCTCGAAGCTAAAAAAGCCGCCGGTGCGGCCGCAACCGGCCTGAATATCATCGACGATCATCAGCGCGCCATGCCGCTTGGCGATATCGGCGATCTTGCGTAGCCAGGCTGGCGACGCAGCGTTCAGACCGCCTTCGCCCTGCACGGTTTCCACCAATATGGCGGCGGGCGCATCCAGGCCGCTGGACGGGTCCGAAAGCCGCTGTTCCAAAAGGTCGGCGGTATCGACGTCGGGACCATGATAGCCGTCATAGGGTTCATGGCTGACATGACTGAGCGGCACGCCCGCACCACCGCGCTTGGCGGCATTGCCGGTGCAGGCCAGTGCGCCCAATGTCATGCCGTGGAAGCCGTTGGTGAAGGCGATCACCATTTCGCGGCCGGTAATCTTGCGCGCCAGTTTGATCGCGGCTTCCACCGCATTGGTGCCGGTCGGGCCCGTGAACATCGCGCGATAATTCAGCTTGCGCGGCTGGAGGATCACCTCCTCGAAACTTTCCAGAAAGGCCGCTTTGGCATCGGTATGCAGGTCCAGGCCATGGGTAATGCCGTCGGCCATGATATAGTCGAGCAGCGCCTGTTTGAGGATCGGGTGGTTATGCCCGTAATTCAGCGTCGAGCAGCCCGATAGAAAGTCGAGATAACGACCCCCCTGATTATCATGCATCCACACATTTTCGGCGCGATGAAACTGGCGCGGCATCGACCGGGCATAGCTGCGCACGATCGATTCCCGACGCTCGTAAATGCCGGTATCGGGAATAGTCTGGGTCGGTTTGGGGGTCATGGTCATGGGGGAAAGTCTCCGAATAATTACAGGCTGGCTTTGGAAGGCAGGGCGAACGGGCCGATCGTCGCTTGCCACTCGGTCTCATGTGCGCCGGCGAAATGCGCGTCGCGCTCGAACAGCGGGGCCTTGGTCAGCTCAGCGCCCAGACGCCGGGCGATTCCTGCGAACAGTGCCCACGAGGCGGCATTGTCCGGGGTCACTGTGGTGATCAGGTGCGTGACGCCGGTAGCCGATGGGCGGTCCAGCAAGGCGGCGATCATGCGCTGCGCCAGCCTTTCACCGCGAGCCGCCGCAGCAACGGCGACCTGCCATATGAAGAAACGACCGCGGTCGGCGGGTAAGCGATAGCCCGATACCCAGCCAACGATCTGGCCGTCGCGTTCGGCGACGATGCAGCTATCGGCGAAATGCGTGCATTGCAGCAGGTTGCAATAGGCCGAATTGCCATCGAGTGGCGGGCAGGCGGCGATCAGCGCGGTGATGGCAGGGCCGTCCTGCGCTACCGGCATACGAAAATTCATATTTCGTCCAATTTCATTCTCACAGGACGCAAAATTCCGTGGCGACAAACATGTCGCATCGGTCTTACGATCAAAAATAATTAGTCTCCCAAAGCATATTTCATGTGGACGAATCCTTTCGCCTCTGTTGCTGCGGCGCAATATATACATATGAGTGCGAAATATTCAACCCTTTGGCCGCAATGCCTTCTCCCTCCGCCGTTTCGACCTTGCATTATCCTTCATTATATAAAGGAAAATGACATTGGCATGGCACCGCGCAAACGGATAGCTATCGGCCATGGAATCCGACCTTTCGAACCCCACTCTCCAGGCGCTTCGCCGCATTCTCCGCGCGACCGAGATCGGCAGCCGCAAGCTGGCCTCGACAACGGGATTGACCCCATCCCAAATGCTGGTGTTACGCGAAATTGGGGGCCGGCATCAGGCAACGCCCAGCATGATCGCGGCGGCGTTGAAATTCAGTCAGGCAACGATCACCAACGTCGTCGATCGGCTGGTTCTCTCCGGTCTCGTAACGCGCGAACGCAGCGAGCGCGACAAGCGGCAGATCATGCTCAATGCCACGGCGGCCGGGCTGGAAGCTCTGGCCTGCGCGCCCGATCTTTTGCAATCGCAATTTACGGAGCGGTTTTCTTCGCTACCCGCGTGGGAACAGGCGATGATCCTCGCCTCGCTGGAGAAATTGAGCGTGATCCTGGGCGCGCAAGACATGGATGCCGCGCCGTTGCTCGACAGCGGTGCCATTGACCGCACAAATCCGGCTGCAACCTAGCGGGGCACGTTATTCAACGCCCAAGACGGCGTGAACTTCGGGACGGAAAGCGAGAGGGGCCTAGCCCTTCTTAGGATCGTCCACCATGTCAGACGCCAGTTCTAGGCCAGCGCGGCCATGCGCCGCAGTATGAGCCGGGGCCTTGGGATGAGGCACATCGATCGGCTCCTCGATCTCCAGCATGCCTTCCCATTTGGTGATGACCGACGTGGCGATGGCATTGCCCAGCACGTTGGTCGCAGTGCGGCCCATGTCCATGAAATGATCGACGGCCAGGATGAAGGCGACCCCTTCGACTGGCAGGTCGAACTGGCCCAGCGTCGCGGCAACCACCACCAGCGACGCCCGCGGTACGGCGGCGATGCCTTTGCTGGTCACCATCAGCACCAGCAATATGGTGATCTGCGTCGCGATCGGCAGGTCGATACCATAGGCCTGCGCGATGAAGATCGTCGCAAAGGTCGCATACATCATCGACCCGTCGAGGTTGAAGCTGTAGCCCAGCGGCAGGACGAAGCTGTATATACGGCGCGGGACGCCAAATCTGTCGAGCTGCTCCAGCATCTTGGGATAGGCCGCTTCAGACGAGGCGGTGGAAAAGGCGATCAGGATCGGTTCGCGCACATAGCGGATCAGCGTGAACATCCGCTTGCCGAGGAACACAGAACCCGCCGCGAACAGCAGCAGCCACAAGGCACCCAGAGCGATGTAGAATTCGCCGATCAGTTCCCCGAATGTGATCAAGACGCCCAAACCTTGGGTCGTAATCACCGACGCCAGCGCACCAAATACGGCGAAGGGAGCCACGCGCATCACATAGCCGGTCACTTGCAACATCAATTCGACCAGGGATTCGACCACCGTGACGATGGGTTTGCCCTTTTCGCCAATGGCGGTCAGGGCAACGCCCACGAACAGGGAAAAGACAACGATCTGGAGAATCGAATTTTCCGCCATCGCGCCGACCATGGAGGTCGGGAAAACATGCAGAATGAAGTCACGGAAGTTCAGCGATTCGGTATTGACGCCGGATTCGGCTCCATTGCGGACCAGATTGAGTCCTTCTCCGGGCGCGAAGAAATTGACGAAAATCAGGCCCAAGGTCAGCGAGATCAGGCTGGCTATGATGAACCAGGCGAGCGCCCGCCCGCCGATCCGTCCCAAGGCCGCACTGTCGCCCATATGGGCAATGCCTGCGACCAGGGTTGAAAAGACCAGCGGCGCTATGATCATCTTGATGAGGTGAAGGAAGATGTCGGCAAGCAGATGGAAATAGCCCGCCACCTGTTTGGCGAGCGCTTCGTCGCCGCCCACCCACAGGTTCGCGGCGAACCCTACGATCACCCCCAGGACCATGCCAGTGAGGATGAAGGCCGTCAGTCTGTTGCGCATCTAATCCCTCATGAGCCGCGCGGGCACAGCTCGCAATATTATTACAACCGTCAGGCGACACCTAACAGGCACATCGGCCACCCGCAATCGGCGTGCGTCCTCACATGGGAGATAGACGAACCAGGCACAGCTTTCCGCGCCTTGCTTCGTCCCAAACGGTGCAATTGGTGGATGTCAGGGGTAGAGCAAACCTTCGCTCCAGCCCGTATCGTCCCGTGTGAACAGACGGCGTTCGTGCAGGCGATGTTCGCGATCCTGCCAGAATTCGATGCGGTCGGGCACTAGTCGAAAGCCCGACCAATGCGGCGGACGCGGCACCGGGCGGCCTTCGAACCGGGCATTGGCTTCTTCGAAACGAGCCATGAATATTTCGCGCGAGGGCAGGGGGCGGGACTGGTCGGATGCCCAGGCACCCAATTGGCTATCGCGGCTGCGCGTGGCGAAATAGGCATCGGCCGTGGCATCATCGACCGGGCCGACAGCCCCTTCGATCCGTATCTGTCGCCGCATGGATTTCCAGTGGAAGAGCAGGGCGGCATGGGGGTTGACGATCAGTTCCCCCGCTTTGCGTCCCTCGAAATTCGTGTAGAAGATAAAGCCATCCGGTCCATGACCTTTCAGCAAAACCATGCGGACGGACGGATGACCGCGCGCATCGGCAGTTGCCAGGGCCATGGCGTTGCTGTCGTTGATTTCGGTTTCGCGCGCCTGACTATACCAGTCGTCGAACAAGGCAAAGGGATCCATCATGCCGCCTTGTCTAGGGGCACCGGGGGATAGTGTCGATACGGGCAATTGCGCAACTTGAACGAACGCCCCCCTTTCGCCACATAGAGACGCACTATCCGTCACCAGAACAAGAGGCACCAGAGCATTGATGGCTGATCCCTATTCCATCCTTGGCGTTGCGCGCGGCGCGACCGAGGCAGAGATCAAGTCGGCCTATCGCAAGCTGGCCAAGGAACTGCATCCCGACAAGAATAAGGATAATCCCAAGGCTTCGGAGAAATTCTCGGCAGCGACCAACGCCTATGATCTGTTGTCTGACAAGGACAAGCGCGCCCGGTTTGATCGCGGCGAGATTGACGGTGATGGTAATCCGACCGCGCCGTTCGGCTTTGGCGGGGCAGGGGGCGGAGGTGGCTTCCGTGGTCAGCCCGGCGGCGGATTTGATCAGGGTGGCGCAGATTTCAGTGACATCTTCGAAGGGCTGTTCGGCGGTGCCGGTCGCCGCGCGGGAGGCGGCGGCTTCGGTCGTCAGGCCCCTCCTGCCAAGGGTGCGAACGTCGCCTATCGGCTGGCGGTGCAATTCACCGATGCCGCCACCCTCGCCCCCCAGCGGATAACGCTTCAGGATGGTAAGACCATCGACCTCAAACTTCCGGCGGGCGTCGAAACGGGCACGCAGATGCGTCTGTCGGGCAAGGGGCAACCCGGCCCCGGCGGGGCTGGCGATGCGATCGTCACGATTGAAGTGAAGCCCCATGCCTACTTCACGCGCGATGGCGACAATGTGCTGCTCAATTTGCCCATCACGCTGGACGAGGCTGTAAAGGGCGGCAAGGTCAAGGTGCCGACCGTCGATGGTGCAGTGATGCTGGGTGTGCCGGCAGGCGCTACGTCGGGCAAGACGCTTCGGCTGCGTGGCAAGGGGTTTACGGGCAGGGACGGTACTCGTGGCGATCAGCTTGTGACGCTCCAGATCGACGTGCCTGCCGATGACCCTGCCCTCCTCGCCTTGGTCGAAGGCTGGCGGGACAGTCGACCCGTGCGCGCCCATCTCGGCGTCTGAGGCGTTGGGTGGCGGATGCCGATGAATTCGCCCTATACGCCTGAATCACGCCGCTACACGGCATCTCGTACCCGCGCGCATTTTCACAGACAGCTCAAGCGCATGCGGCCAGGATCGCAGCCATTTGAGGTGATGAAGCGCGTCGCTGTTGGCACCTACAGTGATGGTTTCATCCATGCGGGCAATCTTGCCTATCTCTCTTTAATGACGCTGTTCCCCTTCTTCATCGTAGCGGCGGCGGTGTTCAGCATCTTTGGCCGAACGCAGGATGGCTTGGCTGCGGTCAATGCTTTCCTCACAACGGTTCCGCCCGGCGTCGCGGATGTTGTGCGCCAACCGATCAGCGATGTTCTCAATGCCCGTTCCGGGCCGCTGCTGTGGCTGGGTGGCCTCGTCGGCCTGTGGACCGTGGGCAGTCTCATTGAAACCATCCGCGACATATTACGCCGCGCCTATGGCACAAAAAGCACCAGATCCTTCTGGCATTACCGGCTGAGCGCGGTTGGCATCACCTTGGCCAGTGTGGTGGCGGTGATGTTCGCCTTCTCGCTGCAGGTTGTGATTACCGGCATCGATCAGTTTCTCAATCATCTCCTCCCTTGGGCCGATGATGCCATCGCCTTGGTCGCGTCGGCAAAACTCGTGCCAATGGGCATCGTTTGTGTAGCCCTTTGGTCCCTGTTCGTGTCGCTGACACCGACCATGTACAAGGATCGTCGATTTCCCAAATGGCCCGGCGCGATCGCAACCTCGCTATGGTGGTATGGCACAACACTGCTTTTGCCGCCGACATTGTCACTGCTGGGTGGCTATGACCGGACCTATGGCAGCTTGGCAGGCGTGATGATCACGCTCATTTTTTTCTTCCTAGTCGGGCTTGGCGTGGTAATTGGCGCGGAACTGAACGCGGCGCTGGCGGAGTTTCCCGAAGAGGAATTGACCGGATCGCCTGAAGACCAAGGGAATGGAACGACGATATGAACGGCTTGATGGCGGGTAAACGCGGCCTCATCATGGGCTTGGCGAACGACAAGTCGTTGGCGTGGGGCATCGCCAAATCCTTGCATGAACAGGGCGCTGAACTGGCTTTCTCCTATCAGGGCGATGCGCTGGCCAAGCGGGTCCGCCCCTTGGCAAGCCAAGTTGGTTCTGACTTCCTGATTGATTGCGATGTCACCGACATGGACAAGCTCGACGCCGCCTTCGCGGAAATCGAGGCGCGTTGGGGAACGCTCGATTTCGTCGTGCACGCGATCGGCTTTTCGGACAAGAATGAACTGCGCGGCCTCTATGTCGATACCAGCCTCGACAATTTCCTGATGACCATGAACGTATCCGCTTACAGTTTCGTGGCAGTCACACGTCGTGCCCGCGCGCTCATGCCGAACGGCGGCAGCATCCTGACGCTGAGCTATTATGGCGCGGAAAAGGTCATCCCCCATTATAACGTCATGGGCGTGGCCAAGGCGGCGCTGGAAACCAGCGTCAAATATCTGGCGATGGACCTTGGACCAGAAAATATTCGCGTGAATGCAATCTCTGCCGGTCCGATCAAGACGCTGGCAGCAAGCGGCATTGGCGATTTCCGTTATATTCTCAAGTGGAACGAACTGAACGCTCCGCTGCGCCGTAATGTGACGATCGAGGATGTCGGCGGCGCTGGCCTGTATCTGCTGTCGGACCTCGCCAGCGGTGTGACCGGCGAAATCCACCATGTCGATGCGGGCTACAACGTCATTGGCATGAAAGCCGAAGACGCCCCGGACATCGCGCTCGATAAATGAGCGTCAACAGCTTTGGTCGCATGTTCCGCTTCACCACCTGGGGCGAGAGCCATGGTCCGGCGATTGGCGCGGTCGTGGACGGCTGCCCGCCGGGCTTGCCGCTCAGCGAGGCGGACATTCAGCCCTGGCTCGATCTGCGCAAACCCGGCACGTCCAAATTCACCACCCAGCGCCGCGAGGCGGATGAGGTTCGGATCCTGTCAGGGGTGTTCGAGGGACGGACGACGGGTACGCCGATCAGCTTGATGATCGAGAATACCGACCAGCGATCCAAGGATTATTCGGACGTCGCCAAGGCCTATCGCCCCGGCCATGCCGACTATGCCTATGACGCCAAATATGGCTTTCGCGATTATCGCGGCGGCGGGCGTTCGTCCGCGCGCGAAACCGCCTCGCGGGTCGCGGCGGGCGCGGTCGCGCGCGCGGTCATTCCCGATGTGGATATCTTCGCTTATGTCAGCGCGATCGGCGGCAATGCGATCGACTATGCTAATTTCGACGCGGCGCAGATCGGGCAAAATCCTTTCTTCTGCCCGGATGCGGAGGCCGCCACACGCTGGGAAAAGCTGGTGGACGATGCTCGACGCGATGGCTCGTCGCTTGGTGCCATCGTGGAATGTGTCGCCAGCGGCGTTCCGGCCGGTTGGGGCGCGCCGCTCTATGCCAAGCTCGACAGCGAATTGGCCGCCGCGATGATGAGCATCAATGCGGTCAAGGGCGTCGAGATTGGCGACGGATTTGCCGCCGCGAACCTGCGCGGTGAGCAGAATGCCGACCCGATGCGCCCCGGCCCCGATGGACCGACCTTCCTTGCCAATCATGCAGGTGGCATTGCAGGCGGCATCGCCACCGGCCAGCCGATCAAGCTGCGCGTCGCCTTCAAGCCTACCAGCTCGATCTTGATTCCAGTCGAGACGGTGACGCGCGATGGCGCAGCGTCCGACATCATCACCAAGGGTCGCCACGATCCCTGTGTCGGCATTCGCGGCGTGCCCGTGGTCGAGGCGATGATGGCGCTGGTGCTGGCCGACCAGAAATTGCTCCACCGCGCCCAATGCGGGGAATGACGCGCCGGACCGACTGTAAAAGACGGAGACGACTCACTTTTGTTGCGATAGGATGACGCTATCGCTCGTTCGACGGGCAAGCGGCAGAGCGTAAGCCTGGGGAGCGTCACCACGCATTGCGCGGATCGACGGTCAAAACGTCCCCTCACCGCCGCGATACGGGCCAGTCATGCAACCATGGCTGGCCCATTTCGTTTCAGCCCGGCAAGATCAGCGGCCAGCGCTGATCTTGTGGGGGACCAGGGGCATTATGCATTTCATCACCGCGCTGCTGGGCGTGTATCGGGCCGAAATCGGGTTGGTGGTTCTGGCCGCCATGTTCATCGCCTTCGTGCGCGAACGCTATTCGCCTACGGTCATCGCCGTTGTCGGTGCCTGTGCCTTCGCGCTGCTCGGCATGCTGGATGAGAAGGCGCTTTTTTCGGTCTTTTCCAACAGTGCGCCCCTGACCGTCGGAGCGATGTTCATCCTTTCTGGCGCGCTGATCCGCACGGGTGTCATCAGTCGTGTGGCCGATATCATCATGACGCGGGCCGAACGGCGTCCCCGGCTCGCCCTTGCCGAAGTGGCGATCGGCACGATCATCCTCTCGGCCTTCCTCAATAATACACCCGTGGTCGTGCTGCTGATCCCGATCATGTTCAAGCTGGCGCAGGCAACGGGCTATCCGGTCAAGAAATTGTTGATCCCGATGAACACGGTTGCGGTGCTGGGCGGTTGCCTGACCTTGGTCGGCACATCGACCAATCTGATTGTGGCGGGCATTGCCGCGGATCAGGGCATGGCCCCCTTTGGCATTTTTGATATCACCCTCTATGGTCTGGCGGGAACGATTGCTGGTGTCATCGCCCTGATTTGTCTGTCTTTCCTGCTGCCCAGCGACGCGCCGAGCATCGCTGGAGAAAATGGCGGCAATGTGCAGGATTATTTGACCGAATTGGTGGTGCCCCAGGACAGCGACCTCATCGGTCGCGCGGTCGGCTCGCTCGGCATGTTTGGCCGGACCGTCAAGCTGTTGGGCATCAAGCGGGGTGGGGACATCCGTCGCCGCGACCTGGTGGAAGAAGAACTACATGCTGGCGATCGGCTGATCGTCCGGGCCGATGGTGCAGCGATCATGACGCTGCGCGAATCGGACCAGTTTGAACTCGGCATCGCCGCCGACTCGCGTACATCTGGCCAGGAAGGCCGCGTTGTCGAAGCCATGGTGTCGCCCAGCCACCCGTCCATCGGCGAGCGGCTGATGGATATTCCCTTTCTCCATGCGCTGCGGGTACGGATTATTGGTATTCACCGCGCTCGGCACTTGCCTGGACCAGACCTGCCCGAAACGCGCGTGCGCGGCGCGGATCGCCTGTTGATCGCTGGCAGCGACGATGCCATGCGATCGCTGCGCGATAATCCCCACCTGATCGGCGTCGATGTCAGTCGGGTCCGCGCTTTCCGGCGTAAAAAGGCGTGGATCGCCATGGTGGCGATGGCAGGTGTCGTCATCCTGTCCGCCCTCAATGTCGTGGGCATTGGCCTTGCCGCAGTCATTGCGGTTGGCCTCATCCTCATCACGCGCTGCATTGATCCCGAAGAAGCCTGGGGGGCGGTGGATGGCGATGTGCTGGTGTTGATCTTCGCCATGCTCGCGGTTGGGCTGGCGCTCGAACAGGCGGGCAGCGTCGCTTTGATGGTCGGCTGGATCACGCCGCTGCTGCAAAGCGCGCCCGTCTGGTCGCTGGTGTTTCTCATCTATTTCTTTGCTCTGATCCTCTCTGAACTGCTCAGCAACAATGCGGTCGCCGCCCTCTTGACGCCCATCACGATCGCGATCGCGCAGCAACTGGGCGTCGATCCCCGCCCGCTCATCGTCGCGCTGATGATCGGCGCATCGGCCTGTTTTGCGACGCCGATCGGCTATCAGACCAATGCGCTCGTCTATGCTGCGGGCGATTATCGGTTCGCCGATTTCGTGCGGATCGGCGTGCCGATCAACATCGTCGTGGGCGTTGCGGTGTGCAGCGCGCTGGTGCTGCTGGGCTAAGCGCCAATCCGGTTGGGTTGGCTCTGTTCGCAGGCCCGCCCATCCGCCAGATCGTGGCAAACGACAAGGAACCGTTCCATGACCAGCCTGCCCTTCACCCAGGTCGATGCTTTTGCCGATGCCCCCTTCACCGGCAATCCGGCCGCCGTGATGCCGCTTGATGCCTGGCTCGACGACGCCACGCTGCAGGCCATTGCGGCAGAGAATAATCTGTCCGAGACCGCCTTCACGCTGGCAACGCCCGATGACCCGGAGGCGGACCATGCGCTGCGCTGGTTCACGCCCACCGTCGAAGTGAAATTGTGCGGTCATGCGACCCTGGCCAGCGGCCATGTACTGATGGGGCAGGGGGATGTGGTTCGCTTTCGTACGCGGCATGCAGGCATATTGACCGTATCGCGCGCAGGCGATGACTATGTGCTGTCGCTTCCAGCCTGGGATATGGCGCCGCGTGCTTTGCCGGAACTGGCGGCAGGGCTGGGGGGCACTCCAGTCGAGTCGCATTGGCGCGATGGTGGTTACAGCCTGTTCCTCTTCCCCGATGCCGCTGCCGTGCGCGCGCTCGCGCCGGACTATGCGGCCTTGAAGGCGCAGGGCGACGTGATGCTCATCGCCACCGCGCCGGGTGAGGATAGCGACATCGTCAGCCGCGTCTTCGTGCCGGGCGGCGGCGTGGATGAAGATCCCGTCACGGGGTCCGCCCATGGCCTGCTCACCCCCTTCTGGGCCAAGCGCCTGGGCAAGACGACGCTCGGCGCGTTTCAGGCGTCGGCCCGTGGCGGTCGGCTTGGCTGCACCTTGGATGGCGACCGGGTGATCCTGACCGGCCAGTGCCGCACCGTGATCGAGGGCCGCTTCCACCTCTAGCCCGGAAACAGGCCGATCACGCGCGCCAGCGCCGCTTTCACTGCGACCCGTTGTTCCTTGTGCGGTGACATGCCGATCCGCACCACGGTCAGCCGCTGACTGGGCGACACGAGAATATATTGGCCATTATGCCCGACGCAGCCGAACAGGCTGGCGGGGGCGAAGCCCGGCATCAGCGCGCTTTCGCTGCCTTCGCGGTTGAGCCAGAGATGCGCGCCATAGGCCGGGTTGCGTTTCGATGGCGTGCGCATGAAGTCGACCCATTTTTCCGGCAATATCTGATGCCCGCTGGGGCCGCGCCCCTGCCGCCGCAGCAATTCGCCAAAGCGGCCATAATCGCGCGCGGTCATGTGCATCATGCTGCCGCCGATCATCGTGCCCGCCGCGTCATATTCGGGCGTCAGGCTGGGCAATTTGCCGGGTGCCTTCAACCGGCCGTCGATGAACATCGCCATCGCCCGCCGCCGCACGTCGGGATCGCTGCTGTTGGTCAGCATCCGCGTCATCAGGTCGGACAGGATGATGCTGTTGCCGGTCGAATAAGCGAAGTGCGCGCCCGGTGCCTGCCCCAGCGGCTTGGCCTCGGCATAGGCGCGCATGTCCTGCGCGCCGTTGGTGAAGAGCATCCGCACCGTGTCACCGCTCTGGATCGGTTCGCCATCCTCGACATGATCGAGGCCGCTGGTCATCTGGAGCAATTGGCGCAGCGTGATCTTGCCGCGCGGGTCGCCCGGCTGGCTCCATGCTGCCACCGGCACCGGCGCGTCGATCGCCAGCCGTCCGTCCGCCACCATCAGCCCGACCAGAACGGCCGTCACGCTCTTGGCGATCGACCAGGACAGCAATTTCGTGTCCGGCCCGAAACCCTGCGCATAGCGTTCCGCGACGATTTCACCATCGCGCATCACCAGCAGCGCGCGGGTGTCGCCCATCGCGGCGTCCTCGAACAAGGGGTCGATCGCCGCCCGCAGCGCCGCCTCACCCACTACCGCGTCGCGCGCCACCTGGTAGAGCGGCTGCGGGTCGGCCGCGCGCACGCTCCACAGCCCGCCCGCGCCGACAAGGGCCACCAGGGCGGCGCCAAGGCCAAGCCGCTTTACGCTGTTCCATTCGATCTTCATAAGCCGCGCCCTTAGCCATCCCCAACCGAGTCGGGAATATGCCGGGCCGCCGGACGATCATTTATCTTGCCCTTGTGCTTATCCTGTCGCTGCTGGCCGTGCTTGGCTGGCATTGGAGCGGTGTGCGCGGTCAGGCAGAACTGGGCACCGCCTATGGCGCGCGCCTCGCCTGTTCGTGCCGCTATGTCGAAGGACGGGCGATGGGCAGTTGCGAGGACGACAAGGAACCGGGCATGGCGCTCGTTACCTTGACGGACCGGCCCGAAGACAAGGCGGTCGAAGCGCGTGTGCCCTTGGTTGCCACGCGCACCGCCCGCTATCGCCCCGGCTGGGGCTGCCTGCTCGATCCCGTCCCTTAAGCGGCGGCAAGGCTGGCCCCCCGCGCTTTCCCCCGCTAAGGCCGCGTCATGCGGCCCGACATTCCCACGCTTCTTCACGACATATTCGGCTTCACCCGCTTTCGCGGGGTGCAGGAACAGGTGGTCGCGCGCGTCATGGTGGGCCAGCCGACGCTGGCGATCATGCCGACCGGCGCGGGCAAGTCGCTTTGCTATCAATTGCCCTCGGTCGCGCTCGACGGCTGCTGCGTCGTCGTCTCGCCACTGATCGCGCTGATGCATGACCAGCTGCGTGCCGCCACCGCGGTCGGCATTCGCGCCGCCAGCCTGACCAGCGTCGATGCCGACTGGCGCGAGACGCAGGACCGGTTGCGCAATGGCGATCTCGACCTGCTCTATGTCGCGCCGGAACGTGCCAGCCAGGAGGGGTTTCGCAACCTGCTGCGATCGGCCAGGGTCGCGCTGTTCGCGATCGACGAAGCCCATTGCGTGTCCGAATGGGGGCATGATTTCCGCCCCGACTATCGCCTGCTGCGCCCGCTGCTCGACGAATTTCCCGATGTCCCCCGGCTGGCGCTGACCGCCACCGCCGACGCGCATACGCGCAAGGATATATTGGTTCAGCTCGGCATTCCCGACGATGGCCTCATCATATCGGGCTTCGACCGGCCCAATATCCGCTATGCGGTCCATCCGCGCGATGGCCTCACGCGGCAACTGGCCGATCTGGTCGCTGCCAATCCCGGTCCCGGCATCGTCTATGCCCAGACCCGCGCCGCGACCGAGAAGCTCGCTGAAACGCTGGGGCGGGGTGGTCGCGCCGTGCGCGCCTACCATGCCGGGCTCGACCCCAAGGTGCGCGCCGCCAACCAGTCCGCCTTCATCGCCAGCGAGGATATGGTGATGGTCGCCACCGTTGCGTTCGGCATGGGGATCGACAAGCCCGACGTGCGCTTCGTCGCGCATGCGGGCCTGCCCAAGTCGATCGAGGGCTATTATCAGGAATCGGGCCGCGCGGGCCGCGACGGCGAACCGGCGGTCGCGCATCTGTTCTGGGGGGCGGAGGATTTCGCCCGCGCCCGGCAGCGGATCACGGAATTGGAGCAGAGCCGCCAGCAGGGCGAGCGCACGCGGATCGCGGCGCTGGGCGCGCTGGTCGAGACGGCGACCTGCCGCCGCGCCATATTGCTGCGCCATTTCGGCGAAAATCCGCCCGCCACCTGCGGCAATTGCGACAATTGCCTCTCGCCGCCCGCCAGCATCGACGCGACCGAGACGGCGCGCAAATATCTGTCCGCCGTCTATCGCACCGGCCAGAGTTTCGGGTCCGGCCATATCGAGGCGGTGCTGACCGGCGCGCCCAACGACAAGGTGCGCGAGCGCGGCCATGACAAGATTTCGGTCCATGGCATCGTGTCGGGGGACGAGGTCGTGCTGCTGCGTCCCGTGTCGCGCGCGCTGCTGGTGCGCGACGCGCTGGAGACCACCGAGCATGGCGGGCTGATGCTTGGTCCCAATGCGCGGCCCATCCTGCGCGGGGAGGAAGAAGTCCGCATCCTGGTGCCGCCCAAACGCGAGCGGCGGTCCCGCAATGCCCGCAACGGGGCCGATGCGAACCCGGTCGGCGATCCGCTGTTCGACGCGCTGCGCGCCTGCCGCCGCGAACTGGCGCAGGAGGCGGGCGTGCCGCCCTATGTGATCTTCCATGATTCGACGCTGCGTGAAATGGCCGAACAGCGGCCGTCCTCGATCCGCGATCTGGGCACGATCAGCGGCGTGGGGCAGAAGAAGCTGGATGCCTGGGGCGATGCCTTTCTGGCGGCGATTCGGCCGTTTCTGTAGAATCCATATCTCCCTTCCGTTCGCCCTGAGCTTGTCGAAGGGCCGTACTTCTTTGCAAGTAAGGACAGGGCTTCGACAAGCTCAGCCTGAACGGTTTGAGGGTTTATCCTTGAATCCCTTTTTGCGGCGGAGCATGGCCTGTGCCAAAGGAGAAGCCCCATGTTCCGCAAATTGACCGACCGCATCCTTGTTTCGCCGCAGATCACGCTGGATCAGGTGGCCGACGCCAAGGCGCAGGGCGTGACGATCATCGTCAACAACCGCCCCGACGACGAGGAGCCGGGACAGGTCAATGGCGCGGAGATCGAAGCTGCGGCCAAGGCGGCGGGCATCGCCTATGTCGCGGTGCCGGTGGCGCATGGCGGTTTTGCACCATGGCAATTGGACGGGATGGCGAGCGCGTTGGAACAGACGGAGGCAGGCGGCAAGATGCTCGCTTATTGCCGGTCGGGCACGCGCAGCACCTTGCTCTGGGCACTGACCCGCGCGCGCGCCGGTGACGATGGCGACGTGCTGGCGGCGCAGGCAGCGGCGGCCGGCTATGACATCGCGCCGGTGCGGCAGATCATGGATGCGGTGAAGGGGCAGTGAGAGGGGCTGGATTGTGAAACGCTTTTTGTTTGCTTTACTTTTGCTGGGTCTGGGTCAAGCTGCCCAGGGGCAGACCGTAGAAAAGATCACCAATCGGACAATCGGGATCGAAGTCGTCAAACCGGAGGGCTGGCATCATCTGAGCGCCGAGGCCAATCTCGACAATCTGCGTCGAGTGGGGCCTGATGATAAGGAATTTCAGGAGGCGGCTGCCCGATATGGCAACGCCCCCGTAATCGCGTTCAGCAAATATGTTGAACCCTATCCTGACCTCAATCCCAGTTTCAAAATCAACATTCGTCCGCTCGGCGCTTTGGCGGGTCGATCCGCGAGTGACATATTGCAGGTTGTGCTGCCTGCCATGCTCCGAGTGTTTCCGGACATGACGATAGAGCAGGCCCCGATGGAAACAGTGATTGCGGGACAGGCAGGCAGCTATGCGCGTTTTACTTATACGCTCAAAACCGCCGATGTATCTCTGCCCACGACATCCGAACTGTGGATCATTCCAAAGGGCAGCTATTTTTTCATGATCGGTGCAGGGACGCGGCAGGACGAAGCCAATGGCACGCGGGCGGAAATTCAGTCGATCCTCTCGACCATCAGTTTTGATCCCCAATAGCGCGCTACATCAGCGTCGAGCCCCCTCTTCCAACTGCGCCTAGGTGCCTTTGGCACCAAGGCTCCTATCCTTCTCCCCGCTGGGGAGAAGGGGCGGCGAGGCCTACCCGCACTCCACCGTTACATGCGCCATGCGGGGGAGCGCGTTGAGGCGTGCGCGGACGGCCGGGCCGTTCGCGCCGGGGGCGAGGCTGAGGATGACGGCGTGGGCGTGGGGGCCGATGCGCCAGACGTGGAGGTCGCGGATGGTGGCGCCTTCGGCTTCCGCCAGCGCGCGGACCTTGGCCGTCAGCGCTGGTTCGGCGGTGTCGAGCAGGATGGCGGCGGTGTCCTTCATCAGGCCCCAGGCCCAGCGCGCGATGACGATCGACCCCAATATGCCGACCGCCGGGTCGAGCCACCACCAGCCGAGATAGCGCCCGGCGAGCAGCGCGGCGATCGCCAGCACCGATGTCAGCGCGTCGGTCAGCACATGGACATAGGCGGCGCGCAGGTTGTTGTCGGCATGGCCGTGCTGATGGTCGTCGCCATGTCCGTGATCATGGCTATGGTCATGCCCCAGCAAAAACGCGCTGATGATGTTGATGATGAGGCCGACGATCGCCACCAGCGTCGCTTCGCCGAACGCGACCTGTACCGGCTCCAGGAAGCGCATCCCCGATTCGATCGCGATGAACAGCGCCATGACGCCGAGCAGCAGTGCGGAGGCGAAGCCCGACAGGTCGCCGACCTTGCCCGTGCCGAAGGTGAAGCGCGGGTTGCGCGCATGCCGCCGCGCATAGCCATAGGCCGCCGCCGCCACGGCGAGCGCGCCGGCATGGGTCGCCATGTGAAAACCATCGGCCAGCAGCGCCATAGAGCCGGTCATCCAGCCCGCGACGATCTCCACCACCATCGTCGCGGCAGTCAGCCAGACGACCCACAGCGTCCGTTTGGCATTTTTATCATGTCCGTCGGACAGATAGATATGGTCGAAATAATGGCTGTCCTCGCCATCCTTGCTGGCAGGCGATGGCGCGTGGTCGTGATGGGCGTGGCCGTGCCCGGTGCCGTGAGAGTGATCGTCGTGCATCGTCATTTCCCGTAGCGGCGGATCAACGCCAGCATTTCTTCGGCGGCCGCCGCGCGCGCTTCGTCGGACAGGCCGGGGCAGGCGACATGTTCGCGCATATGCTGCTCGATCAGTTCCTCCATCAGGCTGCCGACCGCGCCGCGCACGGAGGCGACCAGTTGCAATGTTTCCGAGCAGCCCGCGTCGCCCGTCAATTGACGCTCGACGGCAGCGACCTGCCCCGCGATCCGGCGCACCCGCGCCAGTAATTTGTCTCGATCCGCTACGATATGCATAGGGTAGCCCCCTATACTATAGGCGCGGTCGCGACAAGGCCCATCACCTGCCCCAAAAACCATAGCTTGCCTCCACTTCGGCCATGGCTTTGCCAGCCCCCCTCGCCTAACAGGAAGCGATGACGAACCGGTTGGACTGCGATCTGGCGATCCTTGGCGGCGGCCTGTCCGGCAGCCTGATCGCGCTTGCCTTCGCGGCAAAGCGGCCCGATGTCCGCATTCGGTTGATCGAAAGCGGCGCAGAGATTGGCGGCAATCATATCTGGTCCTTTTTCGATGGCGACGTGGCCGCGCAGGACCGCTGGCTCATTGATCCGCTTGTTACCCATCGCTGGGAACGGGGGCATGAGGTCCGCTTTCCCGGCCATCATCGCCGTCTTGATACGCCCTATAACAGCATCGCCTCGCCCCGGCTCGACGCCCACGTCCGCGCGACGCTGGGCGATGTGACGATGACCGGCGCGAGCGTCGCCGCCGTCACGCCGACCATCGTCCGCCTGACCGACGAACGGGAGATCGACGCGGGGGCTGTGATCGATGCGCGCGGCGCGGCCGACCTGTCGCCGCTGCGCTGTGGCTGGCAGAAATTCGTCGGCCATGCGCTGCGGCTCGATGCGCCGCATGGCATTGACCGGCCGGTGATCATGGATGCGACGGTCGAGCAGATGGACGGCTATCGCTTCGTCTATCTGCTGCCCTGGGACGACCACACCATCTTCGTCGAGGATACTTATTATAGCGACACGCCCGACCTGGACGTGCCCGCCATCGACGCACGCATCGCCGCCTATGCCAGTGACAAGGGCTGGACCGGCACGCTGATCCACCGCGAACAAGGGGTGTTGCCCGTGGTTCATGGCGGCGATTTCGATCGCTACTGGCCCAAGGATGATCCGGTCGCGCGCGCGGGTGTGCGGGCCGGGCTGTTTCAGCCGATGACCGGCTATTCGCTGCCCGACGCGGTGCGTTTCGCGACCTGGCTGGTCGATCAGCCGCTTGACCAGTTGGCGACCGTCACGCGCGCCCATGCGGCGGCACATTGGCGCAGCGGCGGCTATTATCGACTGCTTGGCAAGATGCTGTTCGGTGCGGCAGTGCCCGATCAGCGCTGGCGTATCTTCGCGCGCTTCTATGGCCTGCGCGCGCCTCTCATCCAGCGTTTCTACGCCGGACGTTCCACCATTACTGACCGTGTCCGCATCTTGTGCGGACGCCCCCCCGTGCCCATAAGGGATGCCATGCGAACATTGCTGAATCCGCCCGCCTGATGACCAGGAAAGCGATAATCATCGGCGCGGGCTTTGGCGGCCTGGCGCTGGCCATCCGCCTGCAATCCGCAGGTATCGACACCACGCTGGTCGAGGCGCGCGATCGCCCCGGCGGCCGGGCCTATATGTGGCAGAAGGATGGCTTCACCTTCGACGCCGGGCCGACGGTCATCACCGACCCCGATTGCCTGAACGAGTTGTGGCGCCTGTCCGGCCATGACATGGCGCAGGACGTGACGTTGATGCCAGTCAGCCCCTTCTATCGGCTCAACTGGCGCGACGGCACCAATTTCGACTATAGCAATGACGAAGTGTCGCTGCGCGCCGAGATCGCCAAGCTCGATCCGGGCGATGTCGCGGGCTATGAGCGCTTCCTCGATTATGCCGCGGGCGTGTTCGAAGAAGGCTATCGCAAGCTCGGATCGGTCGCGTTCCTCGACTTCGCCTCGATGATCAAGGCCGCTCCGGCGCTGGCTCGCTATCAGGCGTGGCGGTCGGTCTATTCGGTCGTGTCTTCCTATGTGAAGAATGAGAAGCTGCGCGAGGCGCTGTCCTTCCACACGCTGCTGGTCGGCGGCAATCCGATGAAGACCAGTGCCATCTATGCCCTGATCCACAAGCTGGAAAAGGATGGTGGCGTCTGGTTCGCCAAGGGCGGCACCAACAAGCTGGTCGAGGGGATGGCGACTCATTTCGAGCGGCTGGGCGGCACGTTGCGGCTGGGCGACAAGGTCACGCGCATCGAAACCTATGGCGACAAGGTCACCGCCGTCCACACCGCGTCGGGCTGGCGCGGGGAGGCGGATGCCGTTGCCAGCAATGCCGACCTGATGCACAGCTATCGCGACCTGCTGGGCCATCATCCGCGTGGGGAAAAGCAGGGGCAGAAGCTTGCCAGCAAGCGCTGGTCGCCCAGCCTGTTCGTGCTGCATTTCGGCATCAAGGGCAGTTGGCCCGGCATCCCGCATCATATGATCCTGTTCGGGCCACGCTATGAAGGATTGCTCACCGACATTTACGATCATGGCGTGCTGCCGGAGGATTTCTCGCTCTATCTGCACCACCCGACCGTCACCGATCCGTCGATGGCGCCCGAAGGCCATTCGACCTTCTATGCGCTCGCCCCGGTGCCGCATATGGGCAAGCTGCCGATCGACTGGGACCAGTTTGCGCCAGCCTATGCCGAGCGCATCTTGGACGAGATCCAGCATCGGTTGATCCCCGACATCCGCTCGCGCATCGTCACGCAATTCCATTATGCGCCGACCGATTTCGGCCGTGACCTCAACGCGCATCTGGGCAGCGCCTTCAGCCTGGAGCCGTTGCTGACGCAGAGCGCCTGGTTCCGGGCGCATAATCGCGACGATGTCATTCCCAATCTCTATCTGGTAGGGGCCGGCACCCATCCCGGCGCGGGCATCCCCGGCGTGGTGGGCAGCGCCAAGGCAACCGCCGCGCTGATGCTGGAAGATCTGGGTTAGAGACGATGAAGAAACTGGCGGTCTATTGCGGTTCGGCGACGCCGGCCGACCTGACCTATATCGACGCGGCGCGCATGGTGGGCCGAACGCTGGCGGAGCGGGGCATCGGCGTCGTCTATGGCGGCGGGCGGCTGGGCCTGATGGGCGCGGTCGCCGATGCGGCGCTGGAGGCGGGCGGCGAGGTGATCGGGGTGATCCCCGAAGCCCTGGTCGGCGCGGAAGTCGCCCATCGCGGCTGCACGGAGTTGCACGTCGTCCAGACGATGCACCAGCGCAAGCAGCTCTTCACCGACCTGTCGGACGGCTTCATCACGCTGCCCGGCGGGGTCGGCACGATGGACGAATTGTGGGAGGCGATCAGTTGGGCACAGCTTGGCTATCATCAAAAGCCGGTCGGGTTGCTCAATGTCGCAGGCTTTTATGACCAGTTGATCGGCTTCAACCGGGAGATGGTGGCAGCGGGCTTCATCCGGCCGCAACATGCTGGGATTTTGATCCATGCCGAGGGGATCGACGAATTGCTGGATGCGCTGGCCGCCTATCAGCCGCACGAGACCATCTTCGCGATGAAGGCGGGTCGGCTCTGATCCTTTAGGGCCGAATGACTTGAAGTTGAATCGTCATTGCGAGCGCAGCGAAGCAATCCATAGGCATCTTAATGGATTGCTTCGCCCCGCTCGCAATGACGACGAGAATGAACCTCAGGTCATCATACTGTAGCGCAAGCTTAGGGATAGGGGATGACTTGGGCAGGCGGGCAGGGCATGGCGATGACATGACCGACCTGCCCATATTCGACCGCCCCGCGCTCGTCGCCCATGCCAGACAGAGCATTGCGCGCGGCTCCAAATCCTTTGCCATGGCATCGACCCTGTTCGATCCGCAAACCCGCGAGCGCGCCTGGCTGCTCTATGCCTGGTGCCGCAAATGCGACGATATCGCCGATGGGCAGGACCATGGCGGGACATTGCAGGGCGTTGTGGACGGGCAGGCGCGGCTGTCGACCATCCGGGTGATGACCGATAGCGCGCTGCGCGGCGAACCGACTGGCGATCCGGCCTTTGACGGCTTTGGCGTGGTGATGCGCGAATGCGCCATTCCCGCCCGCTATGCCCATGATCTGATCGAGGGCTTTGCGCTCGATGCGCGCGAATGGCGGCCGCGCAGCCAGGACGATATGCTGCGCTATTGCTATCATGTCGCGGGCGCGGTTGGCTGCATGATGGCCGTGCTAATGGGGGTCGATCCCGATGATCAGGCGACGCTCGACCGGGCCTGCGACCTGGGCCTTGCGTTCCAGCTCGCCAATATCGCCCGCGACATCAGCGAGGATGAGGCCGCCGACCGCTGCTACCTGCCGCAGGAGTGGCTGGCCGAAATGGATATGCCGCCCGGCGAACATATGAAGCCCTGGGTCCGGCCCCGCCTGGCCATATTGGCGCGGCGCATGGCGGACATGGCGGCGGCCTATGAGGACAGCGCGCGTCATGGCACTGGCGCGCTGCCGCCACGAGCGGCCTGGGCGGTGCTGGCGGCGGCGGGCATCTATGGCGACATCGCCCGCGAAGTCGCGCGCCGGGGCGAACAGGCCTGGGACGGGCGCGTAATCACGACCAAGGCGGCGAAATTGGGCTGGCTTGCGCGGGCGGGCATGCAGGTGATCGGTCGCGCCAGGCGTTGGCCTGCCGATGCGCCCCGGCCCGCGCATTTATGGACGCGCCCGACCGCCTGATTGCAGCCCGAAAAAAAGGGCCGATGCTTTCGCACCGGCCCCAGGGCTGTTCGCAGGAGGAACAAGGTGGGGCGGGCGGGCCATGTCCCGGTCGGGCGGCCCGCCCTGCCAAACTTACATATTGTAGGCGCGCTCGCCGTGCTCGCCGAGGTCGAGACCCTGCTGCTCAACTTCTTCGCTGACCCGCAGACCAGTGACGGCCTTGGCAATGAAGATGGCGATGGCGGTGCCGACTGTGGCCCACACAATGGAGACCAGCACAGCGATGATCTGCGTCATCACCTGGGCACCCATGGCGGTCGAACCGTCGCCGGGGCCACCCAGGAAGGGCTGGTAGACGATGCCGGTGCCGATGGCGCCGACGATGCCGCCCACACCATGGATGCCGAAGGCGTCCAGGCTGTCGTCATAGCCGAGCTTCGGCTTGATGACCGACACGAAGTAGAAGCAGATGATCGAAGCGAGGGCACCAAGCACGATGGCACCGAAGGGGCCGGAATTGCCCGCAGCCGGGGTGACGGCGACCAGACCGGCGATCACGCCGGAGCAGAAGCCGAGAGCCGACGCTTTGTGGCCATTCGCCTTTTCAGCGAGCATCCAGAACAACGCACCCGACGCGGTGGCGACGAAGGTGTTGATCATGGCGAGCGCGGCCGTGCCGTCGGCTTCCAGTTCGGAACCCGCGTTGAAGCCGAACCAGCCAACCCAGAGCATGCCGGTGCCGATCATCGTCATCGTCATGCTGTGCGGTGCCATCGGCTCCTTGGGGTAGCCGATACGCTTGCCCAGGATGAGGCAGGCGACCAGAGCGGACACGCCAGCGTTGATGTGAACCACGGTGCCGCCGGCAAAGTCCAGCGCGCCCATTTCGAACAGCAGACCGCCGCCCGCCCAAACCATGTGCGCGATCGGGAAGTAGACGATCGTCAGCCAGATGGCGGTGAACAGCATGACCGCCGAAAATTTCATGCGCTCGACCACAGAACCCAGGACCAGCGCAGCCGTGATGGCGGCAAAGGTCATCTGGAAGCTGATGAACACATATTCGGAGATGACTTCGTCGGAGAAGGTGGCCGCCGTGCTGTCGGTGGTGACACCAGCCAGGAACCATTTGCCCCATGAAATGAAGGCATTGCCTTCAGGGCCAAAGGCCAGACCATAGCCGTACATGACCCAGATGAGCATGGCGAGGCAGGCGGCCGCGCCGATCTGCGTCATCGTCGCCAGCATATTTTTCGACCGGGTCAGGCCGCCGTAGAACAGCGCTAGGCCGGGCAGGATCATGAGCAGAACCAGGACGGTCGAGGTCATCATCCAGGCGTTGTTGCCGGGATTGGGGACGGCGGCGGCGGGTGCCGCTTCGGCGGCTTCCTGCGCCCAGGCAGGCAGGGCGGCGAAGAGCGACAGCCCCGCTGCCCCCGCCATCCCGCAAAGTTTCTTGGAAAAGGTCATCATTTCCCCCTTCTTACAGCGCGGTTTCGCCGGTCTCGCCGGTGCGGATGCGCACGGCCTGACCGACATCGAGGACGAAGATCTTGCCATCGCCGATGGCACCCGAATTGGCCGCTGCCTGCGTCGCTTCCACGACGCGCGGTGCCAGGTCGTCGTCGCAAACGACCTCGACCTTGATCTTGGGAACCATGTTGGTGGAATATTCCGCGCCGCGGTAAATTTCGGTCTGCCCCTTTTGGCGACCAAAGCCCTTCACTTCGCTGACCGTCATGCCTGCGATGCCGAGCGAGGATAGTGCCTCGCGAACATCGTCGAGCTTGAACGGCTTGATGATAGCCATGACAAGTTTCATGTCGCCCCCTGTTACTGGTGTGCGGGGACTTACTCAGCAAGAGGCGTGCCAATTTGCTAATGGCGCGTTAATACGGGCTTAGCCTGCGGCGCGACGAGAAGCAGCGCCGAAAAATTGAGCAGCGGCGCGCGCCTGCTCAAAAAACAGGCAGCATCAGCCTACCATTGGCCGCCTTCCGCGATAGCTGCCTCTTCATCGGGCAGCGTCGTGCGGCCTAGGGCGGCGTTGCGGTGCGGGAAACGGCCGAAACGGGCGATGACCGCGTGGTGATCACGCGCAAAGCCGAGCCAATGGTCATCGCCGGCGCCTTCAAACAGGGTGAGCGCCATCTCTTGATCTTCCAGCGCTTCGCTATGCATGAAGGGCATGTAGAAGAGGAGCCGCCCGGTCCCGCCGATCTGGATGTCGTAGCCATGGGCGATTGCGCCGCGCGCGACATCGCGGGCCAATCCATCGCTGGCGAAGGCCTGGGCGGTATCGCGGAACATGTTGCGGGGCAGTTGGTCGAACAACAGGATCGCGGCCAAGGCCTCATCGGCGCGATCAAGGAAGGCTTCGGGTGGCAAGCCCTGCTTTTCCTGCCACAGATCGCCGAAACGGGCGATGCAGCGCTGGTCCAACGCGGGGTCTTTATCCCACCATCCGGTCTCGCCGACCTCGTTGAACCAGAAGTCGAGCAGGGCCGCGGCCCAGTCGGCGGTCACGGCATCATGGCTGTCGGTGAGCATGTTCATACCGACCTATACAGACGAGCGGCCGATCCGGTTCCACCATAGACCGCTTACGGCGATCAGGTCGCCGTGCCGCCCACCGTCAGCCCCTGCATCAACAATGTCGGCTGGCCAACGCCCGCGGGCACGCTCTGCCCGCCCTTGCCGCACATGCCGATACCCTCGTCCAGCGCCCAGTCGTTGCCGATGCCGACCACCTTGGTCAGCGCCGTGGGGCCATCGCCGATCAGCGTCGCGCCCTTGATCGGGTCGCCCAGCTTGCCATTCTCGACCTTATAGGCCTCGGTGCAGGAGAAGACGAACTTGCCCGACACGATGTCGACCTGCCCCCCGCCAAAGCTCTTGGCGAAGATGCCGGTCTTCATGCGCGACAGCAGCTCTTCGGGATCGTCATTGCCGCCCTTGATGAAGGTGTTGGTCATGCGCGGCATGGGGCCATGGGCATAGCTTTCGCGGCGGCCGTTGCCGGTGGGTTCGACCCCCATCAGCCGGGCATTGAGCCGGTCCTGCATGTAGCCGCGCAAGATGCCATCCTCGATCAGGATATTTTCGCGCGTCGGCGTGCCTTCATCGTCGATCGACAGCGACCCGCGGCGGTCGGCGATCGCGCCGTCATCAACGACAGTGACGCCGGGCGCAGCGACGCGCTCGCCAATGCGGCCGGAAAAGGCGCTGGTGCCCTTGCGGTTGAAATCGCCCTCCAGACCATGACCGATGGCTTCATGCACCAGCACGCCGGGCCAGCCGGGGCCGAGCAGCACGGTCATCTCGCCCGCAGGCGCAGCGACCGAGCGCATATTGACGCGCGCCTGGGCCAGCGCTTCGTCGATCGCGCGGCTCCACACGACCGGGTCCATGACCTGATCGTAGAGATAGCGTCCGCCAATGCCAAAGCTGCCGGTTTCGCGGCGGCCATTGTCTTCGAGGATCACCGAGACGTTGAGGCGCACGAGCGGGCGGATGTCGGTGGCGGTAAAGCCGTCGGCGCGGACGATTTCGACCACCGACCAGCTGCCTGCCAGATTGACCGACACCTGCGCGACGCGCGGATCGCGGGCGCGGGCGGCGGCGTCGATCGCGGCGCACAGCGTCACCTTTTCGGCGAAGGGGACGATCTCCAGCGGATTGGCGTCGGTATAGAGATGGCGGTTGGTGCGCTGCGGTGGTGGGGCGGGCGGCGCGGCGGCGGGATCGAGCAGGGTCAGCGTCTGCGCCGCCTTGCGGATCGCCGCTTCGCTGATGTCGTTGGCATGAGCAAAGCCGGTCATTTCGCCCGACACGCCGCGCAGGCCGAAACCGGCATCGGTCGAATAATCGGCGGTCTTCAGCCGCCCGTCATCGAAGCCGAAACTCTCGCTGGCGCGATATTGCAGGTAGAGTTCGCCATCGTCGCAGCTTTTGAGCGCATCGGCGGTCAGGCGGCGGGCGCCATCGGGGTCAAGCAGGCCCGGACGATAGAGCAGGCCACGGGCGTCGGTAAAGTGCGCGGAAATATCGGTCATGCCATCCGATATAGGGACGGCATCACCCAAGCCCAACGGAAAAGTTAGAGGCTTGCCCCGGATGCGATGTCGGGCTTGTCGCCAATGTCCGCCGTGTCGGCCACGCCGCCGATCAGCACGAAGCGCCGGTCGCAATAGCCGCAATCGACATAGCCATGTTCGTCAATCTCCAGAAAGACGCGCGGATGGCCGAGCGCGGCGGGAATGTCGCCCGATCCGTCACAAGAAACGCGGGTTTTGGAGACTCGGAGGATTTCTGGCGGCTGGATCATGATCGGGGGAATTAGCAGTGCGGACGCTGCGCCGCAATATGCCGCTACATCAAAGGTAGCGGTGGTGCCTTGCATGGGGTCGAGGCGTCGCCTTTCCGGGCCTTGACGGCGGGTTGCCAGTCGGTGCAATCCTTGGCCGCCATCACCGCGAGCGGCGACAGCATCAGCAGGGCAGGCGCGAGAGTGCTGCCGAGGAAGATGGGATTGGGCATGGGAAATAGATGCCGCATCCATACTTGCTGCGCGATGAACGTTACGCAGGCGGTTTGGATTGGTGGCGACCTCGCAGCATGACTGTTCGGGAGTTTTGCCGGAAACCGTCCCCCGGACGGTTTCTGTTCGGCAAAACTGGTGGGCGATGACGGGCTCGAACCGCCGACATTCTCGGTGTAAACGAGACGCTCTACCAACTGAGCTAATCGCCCCCTCAGGGAATTTTGCGCTTCTACGCGAGTTTTTTCATTCGTCAACAGGGCGCGCCGAACAAAACGACAGCAACCAGAACATGCGCGTATCGAGCATCTCGACATAGTCCTGGCTCAGGAACGATGGGGGATTCTCTTACTTACAGGCAGCGACCATTGTGCTGTATTACTGTGGTGACGAAAGGCGCAAGTTATGGCATGTCGGGTATGTACATAGCAGGAATATCAGCATAGTTTGCGCTGCGGGACCAAGCAATATCGTCCCGAATTTTTCGAGCAGGTGCGCCCGCATAAATTGCATTGCTCTTCAATGCAGCCGATGCAATCGAAGACTGTCCTAGAACAGTCCCGGACCCTATTTTTGCTCCTTTGTGAATGCGCGAACTATTGCCAAGCCAGACATGATGTCCAACAAATACATCTTTAGCCATGTTGAGTGGCTTTCGTGTCTTTGCATCGAAGATGGCATGGCCATCAGTCGTTCGTATCATAACTCCACTCGATGCCATGCAATCGTTTCCAATGGCAACAATATTACCACTCTCCGAAAATATCACGCCACCTTCCCATGTCGTATGAGAACCGATCACAACTACGGAATTTGAAAAACTAACTTTAATCATCAAGCCACGTAAGCGGCAGTTTTCTCCAATTATAATTGCAGAATTATCACCATTAATTGTAAAAGTGCAGTTTTCTAATATGCTATTTGCTCCGACAGAAATAACACTTTCGGAGCCTACTGCTGCGGTTTTGTTTAACCCGCGCAAACATATGGCGGAAGAATCGAGTGCGATGACAGCCCCCTTATTTGTGGCACGGCGATAATCTGCTCCATCGACAACTTTGGGGGTGCCGCCACTTGGAATTTGCCCGACGTCAATTTCTCCGAATGGGTATACTTCCATGACATGTTCGCACGTGGATAGGAAAAGTTTCCTTACTAATTCAAGCATAGATTTTCCCCTGTGAGATCATAAGTTTAATTAAATTAAACTATTGTGATAGAAATATTGTTTTGTCTATAAAATGAAAATTTATACATAGTGATATAACGCCCATACGGATATATTTCTATCATGCACACGTCTGTATGACGATCCCTGCTCGCCTTGCCATTGGATCAGTTAGTGAAAGCCAGTGCAAGCAATTCAATAGGCGATGGCCTGTGAAAACGTCGTGATCGTCAACTCGCCAGCAGGCGGCGGCTGGCCCCGAACCAGCGGATCATCGCGTCGGCGGCGTCCTGCGCCAGCGCGATGAAGATGCGGCGGCCATCCTGCGGGTCGGCCTGTCGTTCCACCAGACCCTTGGCGGTCAGGGTGCGAATCCAGCGCAGCGCCGTGGTCGGCGGCACGGCGGCGGCGATGCACAGGCTGGAAACGGAAACGCGCTCCTGTTCCAGCCGGGCGGCGAGCAGGTCGAGCAGCATGTCCCAGGCGGGGTCGGCGAACAGGTCGCCGGGCAGGAAGTCGGCACGGATACGGCGCGCGCGCAGGAGGTCGCGCACCTGCGTCGCGCTGAGTGTTGGCGTCTGGGCATAGGCTTTGGGCGCGGCGGCACCGATCGGCGCGAGCGCGGGCATGCCGATATAGTCGCTCGGCCGGTCGGCAATGCGCGGGCCGGGGTCGAAGGAGGGCGCGGCAAAGTGGGACCGCTGCGTCAGCGCGTCGAGCGTGCGGGCGAGGCGGCTGACCTCCGCGCTTAACTGTTCCAGCCGGCTACTGTCCTGATCCCGGTCATGGACCTGACCGGGGGCAGGGCGTTCTTCGCCTGCGGTCACCAGGGCCGCGGCCAGGTCGCTATGGTCGGGATCGCACAGCAATTGGGTGTGCGATCCGTGGGCGGCCGCAAAGGCCAGATCGATCGTCTCCCATCCCGCGACCAGGATGACGGCCATGCCCTGCCCGACCGCCTGCGCCTCCACTTGCGCCAAGAGGGATTCCAGCGCGGGGGTCGCTGCGGGACAGAAAAGCAGCAGCACATCGCACTGCAACTGGCCATCCAGCCGGGCCGAGGCATCGGCGAGCGGCGCGACGCCCAGCAGCCGCAACCCGGCGGCATCGGCCACCGGCGTCAGGTCCGCCACATCGATTCGGTCAGCGATGACGAGCAGGCCTGCCCGATGATCGCGCCGCAAAGGATCCGCCCTGCCCATGTTGTAGGAAAAATCTTCCATTGTTGCCCCGCTCCGTTCTAGCTTCGTTCCTGGGAATAAAGCAAGAACGGATCAAAGCAGCCGCATCTGTCGCCATAGTGACGATAATCTGGTGCAAAGGGGCGGGATACCGGCCCTGGGCGGGTGTTTTTCCACCATGTTCGCGCCGATCTGGCGGGACGGGTGGGCGTGCCGCCCTATCCCTCCATTATGGAGTCATTTGTCAGGCGGCGGTGGCGCGCGCGAAGGCGATGTAGAGCGCGCGCAGCCGCATCGCGACCGGGCCGGGGGTGCCGTCGCCGATCCTCTGTCCGTCGATCCGCACCACTGATTGGCACAGGGTCGAGGCGCTGGCGATGAACGCCTCCCGCGCGGCAAGGGCCTCCGCCACGGTGAAGGGTCGATGCACCACCGCGATGCCGCTTTCCTGCGCCAAGGCGGTCAGTGCCGCGCCGGTGCAACCCGCCAGCACCGCCTGGCTATAGGGGCGGGTGACGATGCCTTGGTCAGTGACGATGAAGGCGGTCGAGGATGCGCCTTCGGTGACGAAGCCATCTTCCACCATCCACGCCTCCTGCGCGCCTGCGTCGCGCGCGGCCTGTTTGGCCATGACCTGGGCGAGCAGCCCGACGCTCTTGATGTCGCGCCGCGCCCAGCGCAGGTCGGCCATGGTGGCGACGCTGATGCCGGTGCGGGCGGCGGGCACGTCCAGCACCGGCTTGTCCGCAACGAACAGGAAAAGCGTGGGTTCGATATCGGGCGCGGCGAGAAAATCGCGGCCTGCCTCCGCCCCGCGCGTGAGTTGGAGATAGACCAGCCCCTCGCTCACGCCGTTGCGCGCGATCAGTTGCTTCTGCACCGCCTCCACCTGCGCCAGCGACACGGGCAGGCGGATGCCGAGCGCGTCCGCTGAGCGCTCCAGTCGCGCGAGATGGCTGGCGCTGTCCACCAGCCGCCCGTCGATCACCGCCGCGACCTCATAGACGCCATCGGCGAAGAGGAAGCCGCGATCGAGCGGCGAAATGCGCGCCTCGTCCAGCGGCAAGAAGGCACCGTTCAGATAAGCGATCGCCATAAGGCCCGTCCTCCGCTCTGATCCGTTTCTAACCGCCGAAGCTGACGCCGATCCATAAAGTGCGTGGCGTGCCCAGATCCATCGATCCGCCCGCATTGCGCGTCACGACCGTCTCGTCCAGCAGATTTTCGCCCCGCGCCACCAGCGTCACGCCGCCCGCCAGCGGCAGCCGCGCGATGGCATCGACGGTGATCGCACGCGGCAGGACGTCGCTTTGCAGATCATCCTCATATTGTTTCGCGACATAGCGCAGCGTGGTCGACAGCGTCGGCCCCTGCGCCGGGCTGTAGGCGATGGTCGCGCTGGCGGCATGGCGCGGGCTTTGCGCCGGGGTGAGGCCATCGAACGCCTCGCCCGGCGCATGCACGCGGCTGCGGCTATAGGCATAGGAGGCCGACAGGCGCATGGTGCCCAGCGTCGCGTCCGCCGTCAATTCCACCCCCTTGGCGACGATCCGGTCGATATTGCGGCGCTGGCGCGTGGTGGCGGTCAGCGTCACATTGGCGACCGCATCGTCCAGCCGGTTGATGAAGCCGGTCGCCGACAGGCTGATGCCCGGTGCCGGGGTCAGGTCGATGCCGACCTCCGCGCCTTTCAGCTTTTCCGGCGTCAGCGCGTCATTGGCCTGCGTCGTGATCGGAAAGACCACGAAGGGGCGATAGAGTTCGTTGAGCGTCGGCAGGCGGAAGCCGCTATAGGCCGCGCCGCGCAGCGCGATCACGTCGCTCGCCCGATAGAGCGCACCCGCCCGGCCCGACACTTCCCAGTCCGACCGATCGGCATAGTCGCTCGACGTGCCGACGCCGCTGGTCGCGCTGACCTGCCGGTAGAAACCGTCGCTGATCGACCAGCGGTCGGCCCGCACGCCGCCGGTCAGCACCAGCCGCCCGTCCGGCCCGGCTGGCGTCCAGTCATCCTCCACGAAAATCCCGCGCGTCCATTGCTGGCCCCCGGCATGGCGACGGAAAGTCGCGGGATTGCTGGCGCTGTTCGCATTATAGGCGTCCTCGAACATGTCGCCGCTGGCAAAGCGGCTGTCGACGCCCACGCGCAGCACATGCGCGTCCCCCACCGGCGGGCGCAGCTCGATCTTGCCGCCGATCCCGGTCGAGGGCGTGTTGCGCTGGTCCAACGTCCGGCGGAAGGTGGAGGAGGAGATGACGATGTTCGAGAAATTGCGCACCTGCACATAGGCGAGCGCATCGACCTGCCACCGGCCGCGATCGATATAGCGGATGCTGGCGTCCTGCCCCTGGCTGCTATTGTCGGCCCCGGCAAAGCGCAGCGTCCGCTTATCCTCGAACAGGGTGGCGCGAAATTGCACCTCCGACGTGGCGGAGACCGGCGCGACCGCGCGCAGGTTGGTGGACCAGCCATCATAGGCGGCGGGCACGGTCGCGGCGACACGCTGGTCCCTGGGCGTGGTCTGGAACCCGTCGCCCCGGTCCCACCGCCCCGACAGCGAGACATAGCCGCTGCCAAGGTCTGGCGTGACGCTGGCGGACAGCTCGGTCGAATCGCGGCTGCCATAGAAGGCGCTGGCGGCAAAGCCAGGCAACTGGTCGCGCGTCGCGCTCGCCAGTTCGATCGTCCCTGCCACTGCGCCTGCGCCGAACGCGCCGATGCCGCCGCCGCGCGTCACCCGCACCACCGAGAGGCGATCAGGCACCAGCGCGCTGAACGGGATATAACCGAAAAACGGGTCCGCCATCGGCACACCGTCGAGCAGCACGAGCGTCCGGCTCGACGCATTGCCGCCCAGCGCGCGCAGCGTCGCCCCCTGCGCCGAAGGATTAGCCGACCGGCTGTCGGACCGACGGAATTGCTGGAAGCCCGCGACATCGCCCAACACGCTTTCGATCCGGCCCGATGCGCTGTCCTGCAGGCGCTGGCGATCAATCACCACGGATCCATAGGCGGGCGTGCCGGGCGGCAGGTCCAGCCCCGCGCCGGTCACGACGATGGTAGCCGGATCACCCGCCGCCGGTTGCGCCAGCGCGACGGTCGGCAGGAAGAACAGGATGGCGGGAAGGGGGAGAGATTTCATGCCCCCGCTCTCCCCATTTCGGCCGCCTTTTGCAAATGGAAAGGCCGCGCCTCACTCCAGCCGGCGGATCGCCCGTTCGTCGCAAGTGGGCGTGACCCGCTCGACCGGACTGATGCCGGGCACCTGCAGCGATTGCCCGATGCGCAGCGGCGCGAACCGCTTGCGCGCAATCCCCTGGCACCGCAGCGCCAGTTCCAGCATGCGCGGCGGCGTATCCCATTGTTCGTAGGACAGGCGGAACGTGCCCCAATGAATGGGGATGGCGGTCGACGCGCCCAGCCGCTTGAACATCTCCACCGCCTGGATCGGCCCGACATGCGCGTCCGACTGCATCTGCCCCTTCCAGAAGCGGAACGCGCCGATCGGGATCAGCGCCAGCCGGATCGGCCCGATCCGCGCCGCCTCGATCGGCCAGCCCATGTCGCCCGCGCCCGTGTCGCCCGCAAAGAAGATATTGCCCGCCCGCGTCGCGATGACGAAGCTCGACCACAGCGCCCGGTTGCGGTCGCTGCCCCAGCGGCTGCTCCAATGATGGTTGCGGGTCACATGGACGCGATAATCGGGGCAATGTTCGTAATTGCCGCACTGGATTACCGCGCCCGGCGCCAGCCCGTTGAGCGCCGCGCCGCTGACCGACTGGCCCCAATCGAGCGCAGTCGCCGGAATGCCATGCGCGCGGAGCAGCGCGTCATTGCCAAGGCTGGTGACGATCTTGGGCTTGTCCCGTTCCCATAGGCGCTTGAGCGTCGGCAGGTCGAGATGGTCGTAATGATTATGGCTGATGACGATCAGGTCGATCTTGGGCAGATCATCGAAGCGGATGCCCGGCTCGGCCACCCGCTTGGGGCCAAAGGGGGGCAGGGGGCTGGCATGATCCGACCAGATCGGATCGGTCAATATGTTCAGCCCCGCCGCCTGCACCAGCACGCTCGCATGCCCGACCCAGGTCGCCACCATGCCGCGCGGCGCGGCGAAGGGCGCAGGCTTGGCGGGCTTGACCGCAATTCCGACCGGCCATTGCGGTCGATCGTCATCGCCCAGCAGCCAGCGCAGGATGAACCCCTGCCGACTGGTGCCGGGCGGCGCAGGCACGTCGATCGCGCCATCGGGATTGAAGAAATGCGTGCCATCATAATGGCGGCTGACCGGCCCGTCATAATAGATGCGGTCGAGGAAGGGCGGAACGATGGTGATCGCCAGGCACAGCGCCACCACCGCGAACAACAGCGCGACCCCCAAGCCCCTGACGATGCGGATAAGCCGACCCATGCGGAGCGCCATAGCGGACGGGAGCGGGGGAGCAAGAGGGGTGTGGGGGTGACGTGGCGCGAAAGGAGCCGATTGGTCTCGGCTATCTGGGTGGCGCAATCGCGCACAAAACGCCGCAACTCTTAGGGCATTCCGTCCGCGCGATGTGATGGGTGTCAACGGCGGTCAGATTCCAGGCCATCGGGGCGGAGTAAAAGCAGGCCACTGTTGATGCGGGCCTGACGATATGA